>CAMOOA010000011.1 GCA_946621045.1 uncultured Erysipelotrichaceae bacterium | reverse complement strand
GTCACAAAAACAAAACAGAGTTCATTCACAGTCATGCGGTCTGAATGAACTCTGTCTTTTTATTTTTCTTTCTTCTCTCCGGTCCGTTCGCTGATGATATAGCGGGGCCGGTGTTTTGTCTCGAGATACGTCTTTCCGACATATTCGCCGATCACGCCGAGACTCAGCATGATCATGCCTCCGAGGAAGAAGATCACGCACATCATGGAAGCCCAGCCGATTACGGTATGTCCGCTCAGGGCACGGACAAAGACCCAGATGATTCCGATCACGCCGATCAGGGAAATGACAATGCCGGTCTTTGCGATAAGATGGATCGGTTCAACGGAAAGACTGGTGATGCCGTCCACCGCAAGAGAGATCATCTTCTTCAGAGGATAATGGCTTTCGCCTGCCAGACGCTCATGACGTTCGTAATAGACGCTGGTGCTTTTGAATCCGACAAGCGGAAACATGCCGCGCAGGAAGATGTTCACTTCCTCAAAATCCGCAAAATGATTCAGCACCCGTGAGGAAACCAGACGGTAGTCCGCGTGGTTGTATACCGTCTCAACGCCCATTGCGGACAGCAGACGGTAGAAACTCTGCGCCGTCGTACGTTTGAACCAGGTATCACTTTCCCGGCTGGAGCGCACGCCGTAGACGATCTCGCATCCGTCAAGATACGCATCCACCATCTGATCCATTGCGGTGATATCATCCTGTCCGTCACAGTCGATCGAAATGGTGATATCGCACCGGTCCTTTGCGTCCATCAGTCCGGCAAGCACCGTGCTCTGATGTCCGCGGTTGCGTGACTGTGAGATGCCTGTATAATGCGGATCAAGCTCCGCGAATTCCGTAATCAGTTCCCATGTACGGTCTTTACTGCCGTCATTGACAAAGAGGATGCGGCTGTCATCCGATACCTTTCCGCTCTCAATCAGATGCGTCAGCTCCGCAAGGAACTGCGGTGCCGTGATCGGAAGCACTTCCTCTTCGTTGTAACAGGGAATCACGATATAAAGACAAGGTTTTTCTTTCATAGACATTATTGTATTACAAAACTCCTTTTTTTGTAGGTGCTTCGTCATGACGGATCATGCTCGTTTTATGTGATCTGCCGGAGATTTCAGAGAATCTCTCTGACACCGCTTCACGGAACGGGATCACGCTCAGATGCGTAATTTAAACTGTCATGCGCCGAACCGCCGCGCACAGAGAACATCATAACATTCCCGGCTCCGCACTCACGGAAGTTTTCTGTTCAGCACAAAGAAAAAGAAAAAGCGGATCCGTTGCCGCGGATCAAATGAAACTGCCGGAATCATTCCCGGCAGGCAGGTTATTCATCAGCGGACGCTCCGTCACGTTCCTCCGCATTGCAGATTGTCTCTTCCGTTCCGCATTCCTCAGACCGCTCTTTGCGGCGCTGCTGTTTCCGTTCCTCTACTGCGCGGTGTACTTCCTCCTCGCTCATCGGACGGATCTGATTGTGGTAATCTTCCCGGCTGTCAAAAATAACATCCGCCTCGATCCGGTTTTCATATCCGCATGCCGTACAGCGCCACAGGGGATCGGCGTCGCTGAATCCCGGCTGTTCGTTGAGATGGGCGCCGCATCGGTCACAGTACCATTCGATTCCGGGATACCTCCGGTCAAGATCATCCCCCTCATAGAAGGATTCATACTGTTCCGGCGCGATCAGATACATCAGTCTGTCGCGAAGCGTGCCGTCCTGTGAACTCTGCCGGCGGACCGGTATGAAGGAACTGTCATAAAGGCGCAGCACACGCCCTGCCTCGTTTCTGAGCAGTCCTCCCAGCAACAGCCAGAGAAAGCAGTTTGCGACGGACTGATCGGTCTGCTTTACAAGCTGATAGACCGTATTGTAGAGAATTCCTTCAAATACTTCCGGATCGAGCGGAAACAGTTCATCGAGCAGTTCATATTCCGTCCTGGCATCCCGGCTCTGAATCAGATCATCGATATAGTTCAGAACAGACATGTAAAACCGGCCGCACTGTACTTCGTCCATCAGTTCCACACGCTCCAGCACCGTTTTCTGAAGCACGGGAATCAGAGAAAGATCCGTGGAGAGTTCCGCCGCAAGATGTTTCTGAATCATCGCGGCGGTCTTCCGCTCCTTTTCCGGATTTCCCTTTGCGGTGCCGGTCAGCCGGCCGGTGATCTGTGATACGCGGCGGCTGCCGCCGGCATAAAAAGATCCGTGATATTTCACGGCTTCGACCGTAAACAACCGGTCATTGTATTCGGCATCCCGCTTTGTCTGCCCATCGCTTTCGATCTCTGAAACAAGCAGAGACGGAAACCACCGGTCCAGCAGTTCCAGCTGCGAAGGAACCGGTGTCTGCACGGCGTCATAATACAGTTTAACGGCTGTCCCGAACCGGAGCTCTGTCATCGCTCACTCCTCTTTATTCTTCTGAAACAGGGAAAAACAGAAATAGACGGAACAGCAAAAGATAATGCATGCGCCGGCTAGCAGAAGATAATAGCCTGCGGAATACGATATATAATCCTCAATATTGATGAGATTCGAGATGCCGATCGCCTGCGCAAGGTTCAGCGCAGAGGAAATGTGCCGCAGGACCCGGATCGTCTTCGGTCCGAACAGAATGAACTGCCCGAGCCCGCAGGCCGCATACAGCGCTCTTCCTGCCTTCGGTACGAACAGACCGGCAGCGCCGAGTGCGGAAAGAACTCTCGAAATCATCGCTTCTTTCGCAAGCCCGAGTTCATCCAGACGGAATGTCAGAACAGAGCCGAAGACAGAAAGACGGCCGATTTCCAGAAACGTCGACGCAAAAAACAGCGCGCATCCCGCTAATGCGATCAGTACCGGAATTGTAAGATAATCACGCCATCCGCCGCGTTCCGTAATCATTTCTGATACCCTTCCTGTTTTCAGTATACTCCACTTCAGAAAAACCGGGATTGCCGGTTTCAGAACTGCCTCAGGAGTCATGCACGGCCGCAGCCATTCCGGCGATGTATTCACCGACCGGCTCTGCCGCGTTTGCGCCGTAACGGGCGATCAGCTTTACGATTGCCGAACCGACAATCGCGCCGTCGCTCAGCGAAGCCATTTCGGCTGCCTGTTCGGGCGTGGAAATGCCGAAGCCGACCGCACAGGGAATGTCCGTGTTTTCCCGGACGATTTTCACCATTCCGGCAATATCCGCCGTGATGCTGGAGCGCACCCCGGTGACGCCGAGTGATGAGACGATATAGAGAAACCCCTCTGCTTCCGATGCGATTTTTGCGATGCGTCCTTCCGAGGTCGGCGCGATCATGGAAATCAGTTCCACTCCGTATTTCCTGCATACCGGAAGGAACTCTCCCTTTTCCTCATACGGCACATCCGGAAGAATCAGCCCGTCGATCCCCGCTTCCGCAGCCTTTGCCATGAATGTTTCGCTTCCGCAGGAATACACCACATTGGCATAGGTCATGAAGACAAGCGGAACCGTGATCGTTTTCCGCAGCTGTTTTACAAGCTCGAAGATCTGATCTGTTGTTACGCCGCCTTTCAGCGCACGCTCATCCGCCTCCATGATGACCGGACCCTCGGCTGTGGGATCGGAAAACGGAATTCCCAGTTCAATAAGATCTGCCCCTGCCTCTGCAGCTTTCCGTACGATCTGCGCGGTCACTTCAATATCGGGATCTCCGCAGGTGATAAACGGAATAAATGCCTTCTTTCCGGCAAATGCCTCCCTGATCCGGCTCATTCACTGATCTCCTCTCCGCGGTAACGTGCAACACTCACGCAGTCCTTGTCGCCTCTTCCGCTTACCGTAACCGCAATACACTGATCCTTTGACAGTTTCGGTGCATACTGTATGGCATATGCCAGGGCATGCGCCGATTCGATTGCCGGAATGATGCCTTCCGTACGCGAAACATACTCAAAGGCATTTACCGCCTCCTCGTCGGTCACCGGCACATACTGTGCCCTGCCGATGTCATGAAGATAGGCATGTTCCGGACCGATGCCCGGATAATCCAGTCCGGCGGAGATCGAATAGACCGGTGCGATCTGTCCGTATGCGTCCTGACAGAAATAGGATTTCATGCCGTGAAAAATTCCGAGCCGTCCGGTATTGATCGTTGCGGCAGTCTCAACTGTATCGATGCCGCGGCCTGCCGCTTCACAGCCGATCAGCTTCACTTCCGGATCATTGATGAAGTGATAAAACGAGCCGATCGCATTGGATCCGCCGCCGACGCAGGCAATCACCGCATCCGGCAGTTTTCCCTCCGCTTCCATGATCTGCTCTTTGATCTCCTTTGAGATGACCGCCTGAAAATCACGCACGATGGTCGGGAACGGATGCGGCCCCATGACCGAACCGAGACAGTAATGCGTATCCGCGATCCGGGTCGTCCATTCACGCATAGCCTGTGAAACCGCATCCTTTAGCGTTGCCGTACCGGTCGTGACCGGAATTACTTCGGCACCCAGCAGTTTCATCTTATAAACATTCAGCGCCTGGCGACGGGTATCCTCTTCCCCCATGAATACCACGCACTCCATTCCGAACAGTGCCGCTGCGGTAGCTGTAGCGACGCCGTGCTGGCCCGCTCCGGTCTCTGCGATGAGGCGGGTCTTTCCCATCTTCTTTGCGAGCAGCGCCTGTCCAAGCACATTGTTGATCTTATGCGCGCCGGTATGATTGAGATCCTCGCGTTTGAGATAGATTTTCGCCCCGCCGAGATCTTCACTCATGCGCTCCGCAAAATACAGCCGGCTCGGCCGTCCTGCATAGTCATTGAACAGACCGGTCAGTTCCCGGTTGAATTCCGGATCATTTTTAAAGTGATTGTACGCTTCTTCAAGTTCGATTACCGCATTCATCAGCGTTTCCGGAATATACTGTCCGCCGTGAACGCCGAATCTTCCGCTGTCTGTCATTTTCGGCTGTCCTCCTTCCGTACCGCCTGTACAAAGGCGGCCATTTTTGCCGGATCTTTCCTGCCTTCCGTTTCAATTTCCGAACTGGTATCCACCCCGTACGGATGAAGGCTCCGCACTGCGGCTGCCGCATTGTCCGGATTCAGGCCGCCCGCAAGCAGATACGGTCTCCGGATGCCGGCAAGCAGGTTCAGGTCAAAGCCTTTTCCTTCACCGGTGCCGCCGTCAAGCAGCACCAGATCCGCATGGGACGCATTCGCCCGGTCGATATCCGATGCCTCCCTGACCACAAACGCCTTGATGACCTTCTGAAGCGGACAGTGCGCGTGAACCGTATCGATATAGTCATTGGTTTCCTGTCCGTGAAGCTGAATCCAGTCGATCAGTCCCTGTTCCGTATAGGAAACAATTCTGCCGATCTCCGCATTCACAAACACCCCGCAGAGCGGTATTTCATCCTGGAGCGTCTGACGGATACTCCGGGCGCTTCCGATCGTCACCGAACGGCGGAACCCGGGCGACAGAATGACCCCTGCCATATCGGCACCGGACGCATTCACCGCAAGGGCATCTTTCCAGTTTCGTATCCCGCAGAGTTTTACGACGGTCATAACGCAGCGCTCTCCGCAATATACGCTTCCATCTTCCGGTATGCCGCACCGGAATCGATCAGTTCCTCTGCCATCCTTACACCTGCTTCGCAGGATTCTGCTTTTCCGCCGATAAAGATACCCGCCCCGGCGTTCAGGACAACCGCGTTCCGCTTTGTATCACGGATCGTACCGTTCAGGATGCCTCTTGTGATCTCCGCATTTTCCTGCGGTGTTCCGCCGACGAGCTCTTCTTTTGAGCCGGGCTTCAGTCCGAAGTCTTCCGGACGCACCACGGTCGTGCGGTAATAACCGTCTTTCAGCTCACATACGGTCGTCGGTCCGACCGCGGATATCTCATCCAGTTTTTCTTGGCCGTAAACGACAAATGCGCGCTTTACGCCAAGCTTGTCGAGAACCTTTGCGAGCGGTTCAACAAGGTATTCATCGTATACCCCGAGCACGAAGTATTCCGGCTTTGCAGGATTTGTCAGCGGACCGAGAATATTGAACACGGTACGGAACCCGAGTTCCCGCCGGATCGCTCCGACATACTTCATCGCACTGTGATATTTCTGGGCAAAGAAGAAGCACATGCCGACACGCTCGAGCAGCTGTAATGCCTGTTCGGGGTCCTGATTGATATTGGCGCCGAGCGCTTCCTGACAGTCGGCAGTTCCGCTCAGGGAAGAAGCTGCACGGTTGCCGTGCTTGGCCACTCTGATTCCGGATGCGGCAATCACAAATGCGGCGGTCGTGGAAATATTGAACGAATGCGCCCCGTCGCCTCCTGTGCCGACGATTTCCATGACTTCCATTCCTTCATGCGGCACCGGTGTTGCGTGTTCGCGCATTGCGGCGGCGCAGCCGGAAATCTCATCGATCGTTTCGGCTTTCGTGCTCTTGGTGGACAGCGATGCCAGAAATGCGGCATTCTGGGTCGGTGTGGTTTCACCGGACATGATTTCATTCATTACGGTGTATGCCTCCATGTAGGTGAGGTCTCCCTTGTTGGAAATCTTTTCAATTGCTTCGCGGATCATAACGGTTCTCCTTTCAGCTCTTTGAGCAGTATTCGCTTATCCGTTGCTTTCATGAGAGCCTCTCCGATGAGAACTCCGCTGATGCCTGCCTGTTCCAGTGTGATGATGTCGCTGCGTGTCTGAATGCCGCTCTCCGCAACCATCCGGATGTGATCCGGCACAAGGCTGCGCAGACGGATGCTGTTGTGTATGTCAACCGTAAAGTCTCTGAGATTCCGGTTGTTTACCCCGAGGATCGCTGCGCCTGCACGAACTGCCGTTTCGATCTCCGTTTCATCGTGGGTCTCCACCAGAGCGTCCATGCCAAGCGATTCCGCCAGCTGAATATCATCCTTCAGTTCCTCCTCCGACAGAATGGCGCAGATCAGAAGCACTGCCGAAGCGCCCAGGACCTTTGCCTCATGGATCATGTACGGATCGACCGTAAAATCCTTGCGCAGTACGGGGATATGAACCGCATTGGAAATCTCCTTCAGATATTCGTCCCTTCCCAGAAACCACTTCGGTTCGGTCAGACAGGAGATGGCGTCCGCCCCTGCAGCTTCATATTCCGCTGCGATGCGAAGATACGGAAACTCCGGATCGATCAGTCCTTTTGAAGGAGAAGCCTTCTTGCATTCACAGATGAAGCTCATCTTCGGTCCGGAGAGTGCCTCCGCAAACGTGATCTTGTTTTCGGTCCTGCAGTTTTCCGCAAGCCGTTTCATCTCATCCGGCGGTATAATCCGCTTCTTCTGCGCACAACGTTCTCTGGCATGCGATGCCAGCTGTTCGAGTATGTCCATCCGACACATTCCTCCTGTATAAAGAAAATCCCTGACGGAATACGGAATTCCATCAGGGACGATATCTTATATCGCGGTGCCACCCTTTTTCGCAGCTGTGCTGCGCACTCAGTCCGGATACCATCATATCCGCCGGCCTGTAACGCTGCCGTCTGCGTCAGAGAATACTCGGCTGCCCTTTGACTCTGCCCTCAGTGATCCATTTGACAGACTGTACTTCTGCCCGGCTCGCACCTGCCCGGACTCTCTTGGAGATCATATCTGCCGTTATCTTCACCTCACCGGTTTTGTATACTCAGATGATATCGCATGCATGCAGATGAATGCAAACGTTTTCATTTTTCTTTTGCGTACAATTTTCATAGAATGCAACTATTTTCATAAATGGGCTATTTATGCAGCACACGGAATACAAATCCGGCAAGCAGAAGAATTGCAATCGCAGCCGCGATCAGCGCAACAGCGTTCACCGAGCCCTGTTCCGTCTCCGCCGATGCAGTTTCTTGTTCCTTCGTTTCCGTTTTCGCCGGTTCCGCAGTCTCTGCGGAAGCTTCCGCTTCGACAACAGTCAGCTCAGCTGCCGGCTCCGCCTGATAATCCTCCCAGGATACAGAAGCCGTCATGCCGGAAAGATCCGCTTCTTCGCTGTAGGAATCGACAGTGATCGTATATGCGCTATCTCCCTGTACATAGACAGTGCCGTCGGTGTCGGCAATCGTGACGGTATTGCCCGCTTCATCAACGACCGTGCCCTCACAGTACAGATTTGTAATGCGGGAATCGCCGGTTACGACCCATCTGGATGAGGAATCAATATAGATGCTCGCATATCCGTCTCCGCCTTCTCCCGCATAGCTTTCATCATTTACAACCGCACCGGTGAGCACGGATCCTTCCGCCATATAGAAGTCAAGATTGGAGATGGAGTCCCAGATCACATCTCCGTTCATGATCTGATTCACCGCAGTGAAATCCGTATCCGCACCGTTCTGTCCTGTTGTACCCCAGCCTCTTTGATTGGCGTTTCCGCTTACACGCAGGAAGTATTCACAGTCGTCTGCCGCCGTGATTGTGACATTTTCAAGATAGAATTCCGATTCCGTATTGGTGGAATAGAACAGTCCGCCGTTTTTTGAAGTAAGCGACCCGTCGATCATGTAGAAGGCGGAATTTCCTTCTTCCGAGTCACCCGACATCGACTGATAGAGAATGACGGACCAGGTATGATCGTTCTGATCAAGATCCTTCATGTCTGATGTGAGGTTCGAATTGAACAGCCGGAGTGTATTGCGTCCTTCAATGCATATACCTTCCGAGCCGTTTGCGGTAAGCTCCGCATCCTTTACGGAAATATCCGCGGTCACATAAACTGCCGGAGAGCCCTCCCCGCTGGTCACGTAACTTCCGCCGTCCACAACCATGGTTCCGCCGCCGCGGTCGCTGCGGATCGCTGCCGAGCTTTCTCCCTGTGTTTCCACATCGAGATTCCATGCATACAGCGTTCCGCCGCCTGCCGCATGGATTCCGCCTGCGGTATTGCCGGCTGTACGGATAACGGTATCCGATACATATGCTGTGCCGTCACTGTACGCAAACACACCGGCAGCTCCGTCGGCATCTGTTGTGATGGTTCCGCCGTTGATCACTGCGGTTCCGCCTTCCGCAAGCACAGCTGCACCGACGCCGTAGAAACTCGCATTGTCGCCGCCCTGGCTCTCTTCGCTCGTGCGGGTGATCACCGGTTCATTGAGGACCGCTGTCCCTCCTGAAACAAGAACGGCGTTCTCATCCGTTCCGGTCGAATCATAGGTTTCACCGGTTGTCTCCGTATCTTCACTGTATTCCGTCACACTCTGCCATTCCGTAACCGCGGACTGGTTTCCGCCGGGCATGCCTCCGCCTGGCATGCCGCCTTCCGGCGGTTCACCGGGTGCTCCGTCGGGCCGTTCTCCGGGCGCACCGTCCGGCTTCTGTCCGGGTTCGCCCTGCGGCGGTTCCTGCGGTCCTTCCGCACTCACCGTCATGACAAGTGATTCTGTTCCTGTAAACATAAGGGCTGCCGCAAAGAAAATGCCGATCAGCCGATCTGTCAGTTTTGTTTTCATACAAGTACCTCCTGACATGATCATCCTATCGGCGTTATGTGAATATCATCTGAACAGAACGGGAAGATTACGGGAATAATGTCACGAACCCTGTTTCATACAATTCCGGGCCCAGGTCTCATCGATCCTGGTTTCGGAAGAGTCAAACTGCGATGCGGCCTGGATGGTTTCATATACGGTTTTATCAAGCGGAAATGAACGGGTAAATCCGGCCTCTTCCTCCGCAAGCAGAACAGGTCCCGAAGCTGTCGGCGCAAAATACAGATGGAGAATCGTTCCGGCAGAATCTGCCGCAATGATGCCCAGTTTCATCAGTTCAATGACGCGGTCGTCATAGCCGGCTTCAAAGATTGCGATCTTTTCCATCAGTTCGTTCGGCGTATGCACTGTCCGGAACGAATACCGTGCCTTCATATCTTCCACGACATCCCGCACCGCCTGCTCGGACGCTTCCTCTTCATCAAAGATTCCGGTAAACGGATCTTCCTTAACCGTACTGTCCACCAGCTGGATCATGAATCGGTTCACCGGATCATGATAGAGAAACGGATAAAGGATGCCGCTTACCGCTCCGCAGTCCGGACAGACAAAATCGAAGATCGACGCGTCCATGACTTTTGCACGGAACTGCGGTTCCTTTGAAACATCGACGCCGTCATAGACTGCCGCATCATGATATTTTCCGCACTGTTCACAGCGGAAGCGGATCATATGCTTTGCCATAACTCAGGCTTCCTTCTTCGGCGGAATACGGGAGTACACTTCCGCCAGTCCGCGGATATCCCGGGCAAGATCGGAGGAAAGGAAATTCGGACGCAGACGCCACTTCCAGTTTCCCTGGGCAGTGCCCGGCGTATTGATGCGGCCGTTCTCTTTCATGCAGAGATAATCCCCGATCGGAATGATGCAGAGATCGGCGGGCGTGTGATATGCCTCCCGGATCATATCCCAGGTAAAGCCGTTGTAATCGGTATTCCAGGAACGGATATAGGAACGCGTAAACCGCATCTCCCCCTCATTGAGTCCCATTGCCCAGCACACCGTGGTCGGGTTGTCATGGTTTCCGGTATAAACGACGGAACGCTTTTCAATCTTATGCGGCATATAAATGCTGTCCCAGCTGGTGAAGGCATACTGCAGGATCTTCATGCCCGGAATTCCGGTATCCGCAAGCAGTTTCTGATTTTCTTCCGTGACGGAACCGAGGTCTTCCGCAATCATGCGGATATCGCCAAGCTGCCTGCGCACTTCATCAAAGAATTCCTTTCCGGGTCCCTTTTCCAGTTTTCCCTTTGCGGCATCGGTTTCTCCGTACGGGATGGCAAAGCAGGACAGGAAGCCGTGGAAGTGATCAATCCGCAGAACATCATAGAAACGCAGTGCATGCTTCATCCTTCGGATCCACCATGCATACCGGTCTTTTTTCATGGTCTTCCAGTCGTATACCGGATTTCCCCAGATCTGTCCGTCTGCGGTGCCCGCCACTGCACGTGGCGTATTCGCCGCGCTCATTTCAAAGGCTTCCGGACAGCTCCATACATCACAGCTGTCCAGCGACACGAAGAACGGGACATCGCCGATAATCTCAATGCCCTGTTTTTTTGCATATGCATGCAGTTTATCCCACTGCCTGAAGAATTCATACTGCTGGAAGCAGTTAAACTCGATCAGTTCGTCAAGCTCCCGGCGCGCCTCCGTCATTGCGGCTTTCTGCCGCTCACGCAGTTCCTTCGGCCATTCAAGCCAGCTCTTTCCGTCATGTCTGCGCTTGAGCGCCATGAACAGCGCATAGTCTTCCAGCCAGTCCGCTTCTTTTTTCTTAAAGGAAACGTAATCGCTGTTCTCCAGACCGCCCTGTTCCGAAAAACGGTCAAATGCATGTTTTAAAAGCAGATACCGGAAATTGTACATTCTGCTGTAGTCAACCTGTTCAGGATCATTTCCAAAGTCATAGGACCAGAGTTCCTCTTCGGAAAGCAGGCCGTTTTCCTTCAGCGTAACCGGGTCGATAAAATACGGATTCCCGGCAAACGTGGATGCGGACTGATACGGCGAATCTCCGAATCCGGTCGGACCGATCGGCAGAATCTGCCAGCAGGACTGCCCTGCTTCCTTCAGAAAATCCACAAAGTCATATGCCTCTCTGGAAAACGTTCCGATTCCAAACGGCGACGCCAGTGAAAACACCGGCATGAGTATTCCTGCACGTCTCATTTCATCTCTCCTTCCGCATCCTCCGCGGATACACCGTGATCCATCGGCTCCAGCGACATCATCGGCGCATCATCGTCATCCGTGTCCGTCATCGGCGCAAAGGATGGCAGTGCGCTGACCGGTTCCGGTTCCGTCTCCTCCGGCTCCGTGCTGTAGGAGCGGATCTTCTGCGGAATGATCGAACTCGTCAGTGTCTGCGGGCGCCGCCGGCGTCCCAGCAGAAACGAACTGGACACGGTGATGCTGAGCTCGGGAAGCCGGTCTTCATGACCGGTGCCGTTCTGACGGATATATGCCCTTCCTTCGATCAGAACGCGGTCTCCCTCATTGAGATTGTAGATTTCTTCCGCATGCTTTTCCCTTGCCGCAAAACTGATGATGGCATAGGGTCCCTGATCATCCGTTGAACGCCAGTACACACGGCTTCCGGTTTCCCGCAGAAGCAGGCCGATCATATGATCTCTGCCGCGTACAGTCAGTTTGCCGAACGCCATTTTTTTATTGCCGGAATCGCCGAGATCGCTGCGGATCCGCGTCTCTCCGTCCCTGTCAATCGTACCGATTGCCGTCACATGATAACAGACGACTTCTCCGTTTTTGTCACGGATCGTCTCAAATGAAAAATAATCTTTTACCATAGGTCTCCTGAATAATTTCGCGTGTATGGAATAAACTGCGCCCTGTCATGCAGGCCGCAAAAAACAGAATCATTATAACCGACTGTTCTCCGGAAGAAACAGTTTTTTTGCCTGATCGATCTCTTCCCTGAGAATGCGGGAACTGACCCGCATGGCGCCCTGCGCAAAGATGGAATTCTGAATCAGCGCATCGCTTGTCGCAACGGTAATGGCATAGCTCTGTTTCAGATCATGCACAAGCTTTTCGATATAGGCATCCGCTGTCTGTCCGGTCCGGGTATATACAACCTCAAGACCCCCTGTCTGAAAGGAAGAACCTTCATTGTCCTTTCGCCGGTATCCGTCAAATACGGCAATGACCTTTTTGTCCGCATACGCCTGGTATGCCGCAAGATCATCGATCAGACGCTCCCTCGCATAGGAAATATCGGTTGTGTCGATATCCGAGAGATGCAGAAGATTGTATCCGTCCACGATCAGACATTCCGGAAGCACCGTTTTCGGTTTTCCGGGACGCTGTTTTTCCGGTTCCGGCACCTGCCGCATCTGTTTATTGGGATTCCGGTTATGCCCGGACTCCGAGGCGATGATTGCCTTCAGTTCATCTTCTCCGACATGATAGGTGCGGTGCGAATAACTCGCCTCCGGTGTCCGGTCTTTTACGGGAATGCTCATAAACGCATCCGCCTGATCCCAGGACACACTGAAAGACGAACCGTGGGAACAGAATACCGAGCCGGCCGGGTTGCGCAGATCACTCTCCGGATCATAACCGGATTCCGTGATGATTGCCTCCGGATTGCGGCATTCCCGGTAACCGATCGGAGAAATCACGCACCGTGCCGTGCCCTTTGTATAGGCGATCACATCGGCCTGGCTGTTCATAAGGGTGCGCATCGGGCCTTCCCCGCTTACGGTTACACCGGATGAAGTTTCATTTACACTGACCGAAGCTTCCTTCCGCTCGAAATCATAGAGCGCGCGGCTGAGATATTCCGGCGCAAGATTCACTTCAAACCGGCAGTACGGTTCAAGAAGAACATTGTCTGTTTTCATCAGCGCCTGCCGGACGGCACGCCGTGAGGCATTGCGCAGATCGCCGCCTTCTGTATGTTTAAGATGTCCTTTGCCGGCAGTCAGAATGATCGTTACATCTGTAAGCAGTGACCCGGTCAGAACGCCGCGATGCGGAATCGTACGCAGTGCGGTAAGGATCGCAGTCTGCCAGTGCATCGGAAGATCGTCTGTGGAGCATTCGCTGCGCACCGATATTCCGCTGTCCCGTTCTCCTGGTTCAAGACGGACATGCACTTCCGCAAAATGGCGGAGCGGTTCAAAATGTCCTGCGCCGCACGTTGTTTCACGGATGGTTTCGCGGTAGACGATCCGTCCGTTTCCGAATGACACATCGATACCTGTTTCTTCTTTGATGCGGTAACGGAGGATCTCCTTCTGCATTTCTCCCATGATGGAGATATGAACATCACCGGTTGCTTCATCGGCAGAAACGGCCAGAGTCGGATCTTCCGCCGCAAGCCGCTGACAGGCTTCAAACAGAGCACGCAGATCTGCCGGTCCCGACGTTTCCAGCGTATAGGAAAGACAGGGTTCAATCATCGGCGGCTCGAGATCATCCTCAAAACCGAGCCCGCAGCCCGCCTCCAGTGTTCTTGTGCCGGAAACCACCGCAATCGCACCGGCGTGTGCCTCCGTTACGATTTCATAGGTGGCTCCGTTGAGGATCCGGATCCGGTCCGCTTTTTCATTCTCGTTCAGCGCCTGCTTGGCATACAGTGTTCCGCCGGTGATCCGCATGTGGGCAAGCCGCCCCTCGTTTGAATTGGTGATCTTGAATACGCGGGCACCGAATTCATTCCGCATCGGAAGCGGTTCGCTCAGCTGAGCGATCGCATCCAGAAGAGAATCAATGCCCTCGTCCTTCAGCGCAGAGCCGAAGAATACCGGAAAGCATTCCCGTCTGCTTACCGCAAGCCGTTTGAGTTCCTGCGGGATTCCGCCAGTCTCAAGGTATGCATTCATCATCGAATCGTTGACCATCGCAATGGCTTCCTCCGCCTCCGGCGCATTCCAGTCAATGCATTCCCCAAAGCGTTTCTGAAGCTCTTCAAGCAGATCTTCTCTTGATCTGCGGGCAATATCCATTTTGTTTACGAAGAACAGCAGCGGAACATGATAGTGCGCCAGGCAGTTCATGATCGTCACGGTATGAGGCTGAACCCCGTCCAGACCGCTGATCAGCACAACCGCAAGATCCAGCACGGAGAGCACCCGCTCCATTTCCCCTGAAAAATCAACATGTCCCGGCGTATCGATTACATTGATCCGCGTATCCTTCCAGAGGATCCCCGCTTCCTTTGAATAGATCGTAATGCCGTGTTCCCGTTCCTTGGGATCATTGTCAAATACGGAATCTCCATGATCAACGCGTCCCCGGGTGCGGATTACACCGGTGTGCGCAAAAAAAGATTCGATACAGGTTGTTTTTCCGGCATCCGCGTGTGCCAGAATTCCGGTACAGATCTCTCTCATAACCTGAAAATTATAGCATCCGTATCATTCCCGCAGAATATGCAAATTAAAAGGCAGATCCCGGAACGGGTCCGATCTTCTGCCTCCTTCTCGTATGCACGATTCATCCTGACAGACGGACATCCGCAAATGAAACGGAGCCGCTTACATCAGACATACTCATGCCTCACTGACATTATAATAAGTTTATTTTTTTTAGGCAAATCCCCCCACAAGAAGATTTACAGATGTTAATATAATACTCATGAAAAACAGCCAACGCACAAAACTTACAAAACGGAAGATAGGCAATGCCTACCTTGAACTGAGACGACGCTTCCCCATTGACCGCATCCGTATTACCGAGCTGTGCCGGCTCGCCAATTCCAACCGCACCACCTTTTATCATTATTTTGAAGATGTATATGATCTTAACGAAGCAGTTGAAAACCGGATCCTGGAGGAATGTTTTGAAGGCTTTCCCTACCGCGGGCTGATCTACACCGATCCGGACCGTTATCTGCAGGAATTCTACAATGCGCTGGAGCCGCACAGGGAAGACCTCATGTATCTTGCGAAGGACCGGGAAACACAGCAGTATGCAAAGCTGAACCGCTGGCTCGTTAATCTTGCAAAGCGAAGCGATGAGAGCACGGAAGAGGATCTCATTCTCACCTATGTCATAGCCGGCGTCACACAGGTCATCAATGAAAACCGGCAGCGCGGCATGTATACGGAGGACCAGGTCCGCCGTCTTCTGAACCGGCTGATCCGGCACTCGCTCAATATCGATTAAGCATACCTCAAAGGCAGGACTGATTGTCCTGCTTTTCTCTTCCGTTTAAAAAGAACAGCGGCACATTCATGCCGCTGTTCCATGACGCGCGCCCGACAGGAGTCGAACCTGCGACCCTCAGATTCGGAATCTGATACTCTATCCAGCTGAGCTACGGGCGCATACGCATGATGTATTGTAGCACATAGCCGTCGTTTCAGACAGCCGAATTTAAAAAAACACGATCCTGTCTGGATCGTGTCCTGATCTGTTCCGTTATTTCCAGAGAACGTCCGGGTATGTGCCGTTATCCTTCAGTTCCTGAATGCGGGCAACAACATCCGGTTTGTCTTCCTTGTATGTAACGCCGAACCATTTGTCCGTGCTCGACAGCATCCGGACAGAGATCTTCCCTTCCTGAACGAGCGTTCCGACTGCGGTCGGGATGACATGTTCGCATTTCATCGGATTCTTTTCAATATTTTCGGAGAGGAATTTTTCAAATACCGGGCCGAACTCTTCGAAAATCTTCGGTGTGAAGCCCCAGAAGTTCATGGATACCAGTGCGTCGTCCGCAATCGGAGCCCATTCACCGGATTCGGTTTCATAGACTGCCTTGTTATCCTGAATGGCAATCTTCTGGATTTCGACGATATGACTCAGGCAGCCGTCCTTCTTTTCGCAGAGTCCGCGGGTAACCGTGCCGTTTTCCGTGAGAGTGTTGATGCACTTGAATCCGACCATTGCATAGTTATCGTCGGAGATTTCATTGGTCAGATAATCAAAAATCACTTTATATGCATTGCGGCCGTAGAAGTCATCCGCATTGATGATTGCGAACGGTCCGTCCACAACGTTCCTGCATGCAAGAAGCGCATGGGTGGTTCCCCACGGCTTTTCTCTTCCTTCCGGCACGCTGTAGCCGGCCGGAAGATCTGTCATTTCCTGATACGCAAATTCAACTTCCATTCCGCCTGCGGCGATCCGGTCGGTGAGCGCCTTGCGGAACAGCTCCTCATGTTCACGCTTGATAATCAGAACAACTTTGCGGAAACCTGCCTGGTAGGCATCATAGATGGAAAACTCGATGATCGGTTCGCCATGGCTTCCTACTCCGTCGATCTGTTTCATTCCTCCGTAGCGGCTTCCCATTCCCGCCGCAAGAATGACTAATGTCGGTGCTTTGTTCATAATGATTCCTGTCTCCTTTGATTTGTTTGTTTTACTGTGTCCATTATACCATTGCCCTCTTTTCCTGTTCTCTGAATTTGGTATAATCCATTGCGGAAAGGCGGTTTCCGATGAAAAAGCTGATTCTTGCGAGCAAATCTCCCAGACGGAAGGAAATTCTTGAAAAATGCGGTATCCCGTTTGAAATCGATGCGGCAGAAATCGATGAAACGCTCCGTTCTTCATTGTCTCTGACCGATGCCATCATGGAACTCTCCGTCCGCAAGGCATCCGCCGTGCTGGAACGCCATTCGGATGCCGTTGTACTCGGCAGCGATACGATCGTGGTAATTGATAACCGGGTGCTCGGAAAACCGCATGACCGCAATGATGCGCGCAGTATGCTGGAGGAGCTGTCCGGACGTACGCATCAGGTCATTACAGGTCTTGCGCTTGTGAGCGGTAAAAAAACATATACCGGTATTTCGGTATCGCATGTTTCCTTTGCGGAACTCAGCGAAGATGAGATCACGGAATATCTTTCCTCCGGAGAAGCAGATGACAAGGCCGGTGCGTACGGCATCCAGGGTCTTGCGGGCAGATTTATCACGAACATTGACGGTGATTACTATGCGATCATGGGACTTCCCCTGTCCATGGTTTATCAGGAACTCAAAAATCTTAATTCCTATTGATTAATGTGAAGGTTCTGATAAAATAGAAAAGCAGTCGCCGCTTTAGTATAGTGGTAATACACATCCATGGTAAGGATGAGCGGGCAGTTCAATTCTGCCAAGCGGCACCATAAAACAAAGAAACCGCATCGTTGTGCGGTTTTTTCTATGTTTAAAATATTGATTGGGTCATTTTTGGGTCATTTTTTCTAAAAAATCACGTTTTCGTTAACCCTAACCTTAACCCTAACTATATCCTTACCCCCTCTGCAGAATTGCGTTTTTTTTCTTGTAACGAACTCTCCGTTAATGACGTTTCAATATTACACCGCAGAACAAAGCAAGTGTGAGGGACAGAATTGCGAACCACAGATATCCCGTCAGTCCTCCGTCATACGTATTCGGAATTACACTCCGGTACGGCTGGCATGCTTTTGCGGATTCATTCCATGCGTAGTTTGCAGGATAGCCGGCCATCTGGCATGTGGAATCGTTTGACTGAGCAGAAGATGACAGAAACCCCCGAAGCAGGGGAACCGTTTCATGATAAAATGTGATATACAGGCTGAAAGATCAGCTGAAAGATAGAAAG
>CAMOOA010000010.1 GCA_946621045.1 uncultured Erysipelotrichaceae bacterium | reverse complement strand
TGATCGGACTTGCTGCACTGATCGTCCTGATCATGATTTTACTAATAGTTCAGAGAATTCGCAGCAGTAAGGCCCGCAGACAGCTGGAAGACCTTGAAGACCGGTACAATACCATCAAAAAAGTACCGCTCTCTTTCAAGCTGAACAAAGCGGTAGCGATCAGCCGTATCGTTCCGGATGCGATGGCGAAAGTCACGAATATGAAGGACGACTTCGACAAGGCCGAGGCGAACATCAAGCAGATCGGCCAGGCGCTTGCGGATGCGGAAGATGAGATTATCGCCGGCAAGCTCAAGAAGGCAAAGATGGATCTCGAAGATCTTGAGGCCAGTGTTGCGCTCGGCGAACAGCAGGTATCCACGCTTGACAGTTTCCTTGACTCCATCCTTGAGAAAGAGGAAGCGCAGCGCCAGGAAGCCAATGAATACAAGAACCGGTTCCGCGAACTCAAGGAGCGCGCCAATGCCAATCGCGGCCAGCTCAGCGGCGCATGGGAAACCATCGAACAGGTGATTTCCGAAACCGAACGGATGTTTTCCAACTGCGAGGACTGGATGTATGCGTCCGACTTTGAAAAGGCGAATGCCGAACTGGCAAACATCGATCAGTCTCTGAAACGGTTTGAAGGAATTCTGAATGCCGTTCCGTCTCTGCTTGAGGATGCCCGCGGCGTCGTCCCCAAGATGGCGGAGGTCGTTCATCACGACTATACCGAAGCGTACAACCGGAATGTCTACCTGAAACATCTTCAGGTTGAGCAGAACCTTACGGTGATCACAAACGGCCTGCGCAATGATCTTGAACAGCTGAAGAGCGGGGATTCCACCGGTGTCCGGGAAAATCTCGATGACTACAAGGAACGCCTGACCCAGCTCGGCGAACAGATCAAGCGCGAATGCGCCGCATATGATGAGATGCATACGCTGGCCAATGACAATGTATCCATGTACAAGGAAGCCGAGAAGAATATGAACTATCTCGACAGCCAGTATTCCCGTCTTTCCGGACGGTTTGGTCTTGACGGCATGGACACACGGCTGAATAACCTGAAACAGGATCTTGCCGGGATTGCTTCCCGCATGCCGAAGATCTATACGCTTGTTCAGGAAAACCAGAATCCGGCGTCCGGTCTTGTCGGTTCGATGAAGGAACTGAATCAGGATCTCAGCACGCTGAATGAGTCCATCTCCGGCGTCCGTGCGGAAATCGACAGCGCGGCAGGCGGTGAGGAACGTGCCAGAAAGCAGCTGCTCAAGCTCCAGGTAATCATGAATCAGATGCAGGTCAAGATTGCCAAGTACAAGCTGCCTTCCATCTCCAAGCAGTATGATGCGGATATGCGCAAGGCAAATGAATACCTGAACCGTCTTACCGAACTGATCAATGCGGTACCTCTGAATGTGCAGCTTCTCAACAGCACGCTGAAAGAGGCAATCGACTTTATCTATCGTCTGTACAACAACGTGAACAATGTTGTCGCCACCGTGATGATGGTCGAAAACACGATCGTATTCGGCAACCGTTACCGGAGCACCTATGCGGATATCGACAGTGAACTGACCCGCAGTGAACTCTGTTTCCGCAACGGAGACTATACCCAGGCGCTTTCCATCGCGATTGCGACGATTGAAAAGATCCATCCGGGAAACTATGAAAGCATGATTCGGGAGAATTCGAGTGAAGCGTAGGATATATCTCGACAGTGCGGGAACGACCCGACTGGATCCGGACGTCCTGAAGACCTATACTTCATTGCTGGAAAAACACTACGCAAACAGTGAATCCCTCTATGATGAGGGGAGCGAAGTACACCGCATGATGGAAAAAGCCCGCAGCGCCGCTGCCGGGCTTTTAGGTGTTGCGGCGGATGAAGTGATCTTTACGTCCGGAAGCTGTGAATCCAACAGCATGGCAGTCAAGGGCGTGTGCCTTGCGAATCGGTCTGCAAAACATATCATCACGACGCCGATCGAGCACAGCAGTGTGCTGAATGCCTGCCGGCAGATGGAGCGCCTGTTCGGTTATGAGATCACATGGCTGCCGGTTTATGAAGACGGATCCGTAAAAGCAGAAGATGTCCGGGCGGCTCTCAGACCGGATACGGTTCTTGTGTCGGTCATGTATGTGAACAATGAAACCGGCGCCGTAAATCCGATCGATGAAATCAAAACAATCGTGCGCAAGGAGAGCCATGCATTTTTCCACTGCGATATGACGCAGGCTGCCGGCAAGATACCGCTGTCCATGGAAGATATCGACCTGGCGTCGATCTCTGCCCATAAGATTCACGGTCTGAAGGGGAGCGGAATTCTTGTGAAGAAGACCTATGTGCCGATGGAACCGCTGATTTCGGGCGGTGAACAGGAATTCGGCCTGCGGGGCGGCACGGCCAATGCGGCCGCGGATATGGTATTTGCCAAGACGCTGCGTCTTGCGCTCGAACGGCAGGAGGCCTTCGCAAAACATACCGGCATTCTGCATGAGCGGCTTGTGAAGGGTCTTTCCGCAATTGAAGGAATTGAGATCAATTCTCCGGCGGACGGTCTTCCGGCAGTGCTGAACTTTTCATTTGAACGGATACCGAGCGAGGTCATGCAGAATGAACTCAACCGGAGAGGATTTATGATCAGTGCCCGCAGCACCTGTGAGGCGCATTCCAACAATCCGAGTTATGTGCTGCTCGCAATGGGCTGTTCGCCGCGGCGGGCATCCTGTTCGATCCGCGTCTCTCTTTCGATGGAGAATACGGCGGAAGAGATCGATGCATTTGTACAGGCTGTAAAGGAGATGACAGAACAGTATGGCTGATTACGATACCGTATTGATCCGCTATGGAGAACTGACGACAAAAGGAAAGAACCGTAAGGATTTTATCCGGAAGCTTGACAACAATATCCGGGGCATCCTGCGGGATTTTGATCAGCTCGAATACCGGCGGAGTTATGACCGGTTTTACATCCGGCTCAACGGAGCGGATGCCGAAACGGTAAAGGAAAAACTGAAGAAGGTATTCGGCATTTCGTCGTTTTCCTTTACAGAACGTGTCGACAGCACGCTTGATGCGATTAAGGAGCGCTGCCTTGCGATCGCGCAGGATTCCGGAAAACATACCTTCAAGATGATCACCCGCCGGCATGACAAGACATTCCCGATGAACTCCGACGGCATCAACCGGGCGGTTGCGGGATATATTCTTCAGAATACGGATATGAAGGTGGATGTGCATCATCCCGAACTGGAACTGCGGGTGGAAGTGCATTCCGGCGACACCTATCTCATGAGTGAAAAGATTCCCGGAGCGGGCGGTTATCCCTCCGGCATCAACGGAAAGGTTCTCCTGATGCTCTCTGGCGGCATTGACTCGCCGGTTGCGGCATATGAGCTGATGAAGCGGGGACTTGATGTGGAGGCGGTTCATTTTGCCAGTCCTCCGTATACAAGCGAGAATGCCAGACAGAAAGTGCTGGATCTTGCGTCGATGATGAGTGAATACAATCAGGGCAGAATGCGGGTGCACATGGTGAACTTTACCGCGCTCCAGCTGGAAATCTACCGCACGGCAGGAGATCCGTATGCGATTACGCTGATGCGCCGGATGATGGTGCGTCTTGCGGAACAGATCGCGAAGGAATCCGGATGTCTTGCGATCGGAACCGGGGAGAGTCTCGGGCAGGTCGCCAGTCAGACGCTGGAAAGCATCGCATGCATCAATTCCGTCATTTCGATCCCGGTGCTTCGTCCGCTCATCTGCATGGACAAAGTTGAGATCATCGATCTTGCCCGCCGCATCGGCACTTATGAGACTTCGATTCTGCCGTATGAGGACTGCTGTACGATCTTCGACCCGAAAAACCCGGTCACAAAGCCGACCGTGAAGAAGGCGGAGAGTTATGAAGCCCGGTTCCCGTATGATAAGATGATTGCAGAAGCGGCGGAAGAAGCGGAAACCATCACCGTTCATCCGCAGGAAAGAGAATCCTTTCTCTGAGAAAACCAGGAGGGTTTAAGCATGGGCCTGTTTCATAAACACAACAACGGCATTGCCGAAGCATTCGGGAAAGTCATGGAGCTTGGAAAGCGTGAAACGGAGACAGAATTTCTTGACAGTCTGAATCTGATTACGACCGCAGTCGAAAAGGATGACAGCTATACCGTCAATGAGAAACTCAAGATCTATGAACTTCTGTCGATGATTGCGAATGTGGCGCCTTCACAGCGTGCACGTTATGCAAAACGGCTGACCCGTCTGCTTCAGTAACCGGCAGAACAATGCAGACATTATAAAACCGCAGCTGCGGTTTTTTGCTTTAACAGGTCTTATGAACCTGCCTCATTCACCGTGTGGTGTCTGAGGCGGTAGAGAACGACCTCCGCATTCGCCAGGAAGCGGACATCCTCTCCGGTTGTGCCGACGCCGTTTGTGATATCGAGGGTGAACAGGCCCTTGACGCTGTGTTTGCCGCGGAAATACATTTCTGCCTGGGGAGGCGTATAGAGGGCGCCGAAGCCCCAGTATGCCTGCCCGCCGTGGCTGTGTCCGCTGAGGACGTAGTCCGCAAGATCCGACGGCATGCGGTCCGCAAGATCCGGAGTATGCGACAGAACGATGTTGTAGCCGGCGCGTCCGATGTTGGCGAACGCCGCATCAATGTCAGGATGACCGTAGAGACCGCTGTCCAGTCCGGTAAGCGTGATGGATTCGCTGCCGTTGTTGCGGAGAATGACGCTTGTATTTACCAGCAGTTCAAAGCTGCTGTCGAACAGAACCGTCTGGACGATCCCGGGAAGTTCCGGCGTACGGTAATCGAAGTCGCCGAGAACCGCGAATTTGCCGAGCGGTGCATCCATGGAAGACAGGACTTCCGTTACATCGGTGCGTTCCTGTTCGCCGATGCGTGCATTCTGATCAAACAGGTCGCCGCCGAAGAGGATAATGTCCGGACTCAGCTCATTTATGGTTCCGGCCAGTTTATCCAGCCGCTTGCGGTCCATGTAGGTGCCGTAATCAAGATCCGAAAAGTAGAGAATCGTCACATCATCCATCTGGGAAGGAATGAATACGGACTCCAGCGTTTCATAGCGGACCTGAAAGCGGGACGGCGCGGTGTTGTATGCATCATAGTACAGGGACAGCCCGATCAGACTGATCACCAGCAGGATGGAAAGGATATGTACAAGGATCCGTTTTTTATCAGTTTTCATTTTTTGGGACTCCCGAACAATAATGTTATAATACTATTCATAGCGCAATGGTTGTATGAAGAATATTTATTTGTTTTCTCACGATGTACTGATTAAAGATGATATGCCGACGGACGGAGCGATCGAACTCATCCGGCATCTTTCCAAAAACCAATATCCGTTTCTGATTCTGAGCGACCGCTCGCTTCATTCCAGAAACCGGATGGCGGATCGCATGTATGAATGCGGATTTCCGCTGTTTTCGGAAGACCTGTTTTATACATCCACCATGGCCGCAGTCGATGCGATCCGTTCCAACTATCCGGAACGCAACCGGGCGGCGGTCATCGGTTCGGAATCCATGAAGCGGCTGATCCAGAAGGGCGGCTTCCTGATGGATTCGGAGCGCCCGCACTGGCTGTTTGTGGGAACGCAGCGCGATGCCACGTACCGTGATTACAACGCAGCACTGCAGGCGGTGATGAACGGCGCGGTTATTATATCGGTCAGCGATTCCAACGTGATCTGGCAGCGCAACCAGGCGCAGCTCGGATCCGGGGCAATCGCAACGATGCTGGAATATGCCTCCGGTACAGAGGCGCTTGTCTCCGGCTGGTCCAGTCCGGTCATGGTAAAAAAATCACTGAGCTATATCGGAATTGAGCCGGAAGAGGCGCTGTTTGTGAGTGATAATCTTCAGACGGAGATTGCCACCGCGCATACGGCAGGCGTTTCCACCGTATACGTTCTCGGTGAAAACCGCTACGAGGATCTCGGCGCAAGCGACATTCATCCCACGTATGTCGTTGATTCACTGAAAGGCTTATTTGTCTGAGGCAATGCACTGTTTCAGAAATTCCGCCGCAAGACGGATCTGACCGCTGTCATCCTGCATCCGCTCCGGATGCCACTGGACGGCAATGATGCGGTCTTTTTCTATCCCTTCAATGATCCCGTCCGGCGCATATGCGCTTACCGTAAACCCCGGCGCCGGCGTATCGACCGCCTGATGGTGATAACTGTTGACGCGGGTGATCGTTCCGAGATATTCGTGCAGTGCAGTCCCTGGAACGCAGGTTACGGTATGAAGCGTTCTTTCGATCAGTTCGGACGGATCTGCAATCCGCTGGTTGTGGTTTGCGCCGATCGCAGACGGAATATCCTGAATCAGCGTGCCGCCTTCGGCTGCGTTGATCAGCTGAATTCCGCGGCAGATTCCAAAGACCGGCCGGCCGGCATCACGGAATGACGTGTAAAGCCGGATATCGCTTTCATCATAGGCATACGGCTCACAGTCGCATTTGCCTTCATCCTGCTGACCGTATACAACGGGGGCTACATCCTGACCGCCGGTGATCAGCAGACCGTCCATGCGGGAAGCCGCCTCAACGGCATCGGCTTCGCTGCACACCGGCAGAAGAACCGGCAGAACGGGAATCCCGGCAGCGCGGAGATAGTCCGCATAGGAATTGATAAAATAACTGGCATCGGACTGATATACTTCGGTCCTGCGGGGTGTCATGCCGATCAGCAGCGGTTTTTTCATGGGCTGTTTCCTCACTCAGAGGAATCGTACCGCAAACAGGGAGTCATTGCACGTATAAAGCAGGCAATGCTATAATTTTTCAATATCGAAAGGAAGGGATGCAGTTTGGATAACAGTCAGGATATACATCGATGCACAGCGAAATGCGGGAGGTCTGAATTATGACCGGCATGTCCAATTCAACTCTGATCATTTTCCTGGTTGTTCTGATCCTGCTGTCCGGACTGTTTTCAGCGATTGAAACTGCATATTCGAGTGCCAGCCGGATCCGGCTGAAATCCATGGATACGCCTGCGGCAGAATCTGTTCTGGAGATCCTGGAGCATTTTGACCGTTTTATTTCCACGGTCCTGATCGGAAACAATATTGTAAATATCATGTCTGCCACGATCGGCACGATTCTTTTCACCCGTCTTTACGGGGAAGACAACGGTGCCCTGATTTCAACGGTTGTGCTTACCATCCTCGTGCTTCTGTTTGGTGAGATCGCTCCGAAAACGATCGCCAAGCAGAATCCGGAGAGTTTTGCGCTCCATACCGTCGGAATTGTAAAAGTGTGTCAGACCGTTCTCTATCCGCTGACGCTGCTGTTCGGCGGATGGCAGTGGCTTGTCTCAAAGGTTGTCCGTGTGGAGGAGAGCGACAGCGACATCTCTGACGAACTGATCACCATGGTCGATGAAGCGGAGAAGGAGGGAGATCTTGAGGCGCATGAGTCCGATCTCATTTCCGCCGCGATCGAATTCAACGATCTGGACGTAAAGGATGTTCTTACGCCGCGGGTCAACGTGCTGGCCATCAATATCACCATGTCCATTGAAGAGGTTGAAAAGCAGTTCCGTCTGAACTCTTTTTCCCGACTTCCGGTCTATGAGAATTCTGTCGACAATATTGTCGGTGTAATTCATGAGAAAGATTTCTACAGTATGCTTTATTCCGACAAGGAACGCCGTTATCTTCGCCGCATCATCAAACCGGTCATCTATACCAGCGAGAATGTAAAGATCAGCACTCTGCTGAAACAGCTTCAGAAGGCAAAGCTTCATCTTGCGGTCGTTCTGGATGAATACGGCGGAACTGCAGGCATCATCACAATGGAAGACATCATCGAAGAACTGGTCGGTGAAATCTACGACGAGCATGACACGGTTAAGGAATATTATGAACAGATCAATGATCATACCTTCCTCGTAAAGTGCACGGCAGAGGTTGACGACATGATGGAACGCTTCGGTGTTGACTACGATGAGGATGAATATGATTTCATCACGGTCAGCGGATGGGTCATCCATGAACTTGACCGGATCCCGCAGGTCGGGGATACCTTTGATTACAAGAATCTGCATGTGACCGTAACCCGCGCAGATCAGCGCCGTGTGCATGAAATCCAGGTTGAGATCAGTGATTCGGAAGAGGAAGAATGATGCAGGAATACTTTATTGACTGTCCCGCGGCGGTCGGGGAAGTGATCGAACTTCCGGAAGACAAAGCCCATCATGCATTCAATGTGCTTCGGCTTCATCATGAAACCGTCCGCCTTGTTCATGACGGAAAAGGCTATTTTGCGGAAGCGTACCGCGAAGGAAAACGCGGGCTTGCGAAGATCCTCTCCGAAGACCCCAATATCAATGAACTGCCGGCAGAGGTGACCCTCTGCATGGCAATGATCCGGCGTGAGAAATTTGAACTGGTGCTGCAGAAGGCGACCGAGCTCGGGGTGTCGCGGATCGTACCGTTTGTCTCATCACACTGTGTCGCAAAAGACCGTCAGGAACGGGCGGAAAAGGTGATGGCGCGGCGCAGGGCAATTCTTGCCGAGGCCGCGGAACAGTGCAAGCGCAACCGGATACCCGAACTTGCGGAACCGGTAAAACTCAGCGATCTGAAACAGTACTGTTCCGGCGTAAACATTGCCGCATATGAAAAGGCAGGCGTTTCTGCGCTTCATCTCAGGGATGTGCTTCCGGCAGCTTCGGTTACGGCTGTGGTCGGACCGGAAGGCGGGTTTTCCGAAGCAGAGATGAATGAGCTGTGTACAGGCGGATTTCAGCCGGTTACGCTCGGCAACCGTATTCTGCGGGCAGAGACCGCCGCATATTATCTCTGTTCCGTGATAGGAGAGCTCTGCCAATGAAATGTCATCTGATCAACCTTGGCTGCAAGGTCAACGCCTATGAAACGGAAAGCACGGCTCAGATGCTGGAGGCGGAAGGGTTTGAACGCACCGGATCCATGGCGGATGCGGATGTGACCGTGATCTTCACCTGTGCCGTAACCAATACGGCGGCGGCGAAAAGCCGCAAACAGATTCACCGTGCAAGACGCGCCAATCCGAACGGCGTGATCGCGGTTGCGGGCTGTTACTCACAGATCGAACCGGATGCGCTCGAAGAAGCGGATATTCTGATCGGCAGCGCACACAAGCCGCTGCTTGTTCAGTACATAAAGCAGTTTCTGCGGGACCGCATCCCGCTGAGAGATGTGACAGACCTTTCCGGGATCGCCTTTGAGCCGATGTATGCGGCGAGGTTTGCGGAACGGACCAGGGCATTTCTGAAGATTCAGGACGGCTGCAATCAGTTCTGTACCTACTGCGTGATTCCCTATGCCCGCGGCAGGGAGCGCTCACTTGCGCCGGATGATGTGATCCGGGAGGTGAAATGCCTCAGCGAAGTACATAAGGAGATCGTTCTGGCAGGCATTCATACCGGCCGGTACGGCAGGGAACACGGAGTTACGCTGACAGGACTTCTGAAACGGATTCTCCGGGAGGTTCCGGAACTGAAACGCATCCGGATCTCTTCCATTGAAGTGACGGAACTGAGCGACGAATTTCTTGAGCTGCTCGCGGCGGAACCACGGATTGCCCGTCATCTTCATGTGCCGGTTCAGTCCGGCTGTGATACCGTGCTTGCCCGGATGGGACGGCCGTATACGACGGACCAGTATTATGCGATGCTGGAGCGGATCCGAACACTGATTCCGGACATCTCGATTTCCACCGATCTCATGGTCGGATTTCCGGGAGAGACTGATGAAGAATTTGAGGCAACACTTGCATTCCTGCGGAAATGCCGGTTTTCGTTCCTGCATGTCTTTCCGTACAGTCTGCGCAGGGGAACCGCTGCGGAACAGCTGCCGGACCATTGCACACCGGAAGTGAAAAAGGAACGCACTGCGGTGTGTCTTGCGGAGTCGGAACGGCTTTATGAAGCCTATGTCCGTTCATTGCTTGGACATCAGGCAGAGGTTCTGATGGAAACGGAAACCAGGGGCTATACGAGTGAATATGTTGAAGTTGTGACGGATCATCCCTGTGAAAAGGGGACGATGGTCAATGTGACGATCTGCGGATACCATGACGGTATTGCGGACGCAAAGGAGAACGATTTTGAAACTGAGTGAACTGTTTGACGGAGTCGGTGATATTGAAATCAGAAGCCTGATGGCTGACAGCCGGAAAAAACGGCCGGATTCGATTTTTTTCTGTGAGAAGGGAATGATGAATGACGGACACCGTTTTGTGCCGCAGGCGATCCAGAACGGCGCAAAAGTAATCGTGCATTCCGAACCGCTTCCGGATATCCGACCGGATATCACCTATATCAAAGTGAAAAATGTAAATCAGGTATACAACCGTGTGGCGGATGCGTTCTACGGGTACCCGAGCCATCATCTGAAGATGTTCGGTGTGACCGGCACCAACGGCAAGAGCACGATCGCATGCCTGATCCGGGACGTTCTGAATCATTTCCGTCCGACGGGATATATCGGAACGATTGCGATCGAATACGGAAACGTAAAGCTTCCGCCGCTTCTGACAACCCCGGACATCGATGATCTTCACGGTATTCTGCACGATATGGTGGACTCCGGCATCGAAGCCTGTGCGCTGGAAGCTTCCTCGATCGGCATTGAACAGGGACGTGTTGATGCGATTGATTTCGACACCGCGATCTTTACCAACCTGACGCATGATCATCTGGATTATCACGGCACGATGGAAAACTATTTCCAGGCAAAGAAGAAGCTGTTTGACAACCTGAAGGAAGACGCCGTGGCGATCACGAATGCGGACGATCCGTTCGGCATGAAGATCGTTGAGGACTGCCCGTGCAGGGTGCTGACCTACGGAATCGAACATGAGGCGGATTATCAGGTGACAAGATATCAGCTGAAGCGTGACCGCACCATCTTCACGCTTCGCTGCAACAACATGGAATATGAGATCGAAACCAATCTTGTCGCAAAGTTCAATCTTTATAACCTGGTGGCTTCGATTGCGGCGCTGAACCAGAACGGCATCTCAATTACACAGATGCTGCCGTATCTGCGGAATGTCACGCAGATCGAAGGCCGCGTGCAGCGGATCGATCTCGGACAGCCGTTCAATGTCATCGTAGACTTTGCGCATACGCCGGACGGCATTGAAAAGCTCTGCCAGTATGCCAGCGCAATCACACCGAAGGGAAACCGGATCATTGCGATCACGGGTTCCGCGGGCAAACGCGATACCGCAAAACGTCCGATCTTCGGAAAACTCCTTGACCGTTATGCGGATATGATCATCCTTACGGAAGATGATCCGCGGGATGAGAAGCCGCTGGAGATCGCCGAGGAAATTGCCAAAGGCATCGTCAAGACGCCGTATATCATCATTGAAGACCGGTACAATGCGATCCGTCAGGCCGTGGAAATGTGTGCGGACGGAGACAGCATCCTCATCATGGGCAAAGGGGATGAGCGCTTTATCTACCGGGAGTTCGGAAGAGAGCCCTATGACGGAGATGATGTGATCGCAAAACAGGTCATCGAGCAGTTCTATTTCACAGGAAAACAGAAGTGATATGAATCCCGCAAAATATATTGATCACACCCTGCTGAAACCGGCAGCCCGGGAATCGGAGATCGAAGCACTGTGCCGGGAAGCGCTCGTTCACGGCTTCGCCAGCGTCTGCGTCAATCCGTGCCGGATCGAAACCGCCGCCCGGATCCTCAAGGGCAGCGATGTAAAGGTCTGCTGCGTGATCGGATTTCCGCTCGGCGCCATGAGTGAGGCCGCAAAGGTATTCGAGGCAGAGGATGCCGTAAAACGCGGGGCCCAGGAAGTGGACATGGTCATCAACATCGGATTTCTGAAAGACGGCAATGACAGGGCGGTCATCCATGAGATCGCTGCGGTGAAACAGGCAGCGGGAAGCGCGCTGCTCAAAGTCATCCTTGAGACCTGTCTGCTTTCCGATGAGGAAATCGTGCGGGCATGCCGTGACTGCATGAAGGCCGGCGCCGATTTTGTGAAGACCTCCACCGGTTTTTCAACCGGCGGTGCAGAAGCAAAGACCGTTGCCCTGATGCGCCGAACCGTCGGGGAGACGATGGGCGTCAAGGCAAGCGGAGGGATCCGCACCGCGGAGGATTTCCGCAAGATGGTCGATGCCGGCGCGAGCCGGATCGGCACAAGCAGCGGCGCTGCGATTGTCGAGGCGCTGAAGTGAAAAATTCATTGCAAAATCAGAATGGTTTTGTTACTATCTTAGTGTTGTCAACTCAGAAAGGGGGGATATGAATGCCGAGAGTAGAAGTTAAGGACATGGAAAGTCTGGACGATGCACTGCGTCGCTTTAAGCGTCAGGTCTCCCGCAGCGGAACGCTGGCTGAGGCGCGTAAGAGAGAGTACTACGTTAAGCCGGGTGTCAAGCGCAAGCTCAAGAGTGAAGCTGCCCGCAAGGCAAGACGCCGCGGAAAGTAAGTCTTCAGATCAGAGAAGTTCCTGCCGGAACTTCTTTTTTTGCATGCAGGGAAGGATTTCGCTAAAATATTGATTAGTACACAAAAGGGGGAGTTTCTTTGGAGATCACTAGGACGATATCATTTGATGACATGACAGGTCTTCAGGCAATGAATCTTGCCGGAACGGAAGACCGGAATCTGCGTGTCATTGAAGAATGTTTCGGAAAAACAATCACATTCCGGGATAATACATTTACGATTCTTGACTGCAATGAGGATACCTACCAGCAGATCCATGATATTCTGACCGCGCTTTATGAAGTTACCAAGAAAAATCAGCTTGTTTCCGAACAGGATGTCATCTATGCATGCCGTCTTGTGACAAAGAACGAACAGATCAGCTTCAACCAGTACGGTCAGGCGGTGATCGGACGCACGCTCACCGGAAAGGCGGTGGCGCCGAAGACCCACGGGCAGTATCAGTTCGTGAAGGCGATGGAATACAGTCCGATCGTATTTGCAATCGGTCCGGCCGGCACCGGCAAGACCTTCCTTGCGGTGATCAAGGCAGTCTCGGAACTCAAGAAGGGAAATGTAAAGCGGATTGTCCTGACACGGCCTGCCGTGGAGGCGGGTGAAAACCTCGGCTTTCTTCCCGGCGATATGAAGGAAAAAGTCGATCCCTATCTGACACCGCTGTATGACGCGCTCCATGACATGCTGGGACTTGAAAAGACTGAGGCGCTTCTGGAACGCGGGACGATCGAAATTGCGCCGCTTGCGTATATGCGCGGCCGCACGCTTGACGACAGCTTTGTGATTCTCGATGAAGCGCAGAATACGACAGGCGCACAGATGAAGATGTTCCTGACACGGCTCGGCTTCCATTCCCGGATGGTCATTACCGGCGATGTGACACAGCTTGATCTGAAAAAGGGTGAGCAGAGCGGTCTGATCGAGGCATCCTCCATCCTGCAGGGCATCGATGAGATCTCGATCATCCAGCTCACGTCGGATGATGTAGTCCGTCATCCGCTTGTCCAGAAGATCGTGGAACGCTACAGCCAGTCAAACAAATAAGCAGTAAAAAACAGATATCCGGAATCGGAACCTGTATCGGTCCGTACGGATATCTGTTTTTTTTCAGAACTGTTCTTCCAGGAAGGTCCGGATGTCGCTTTCGGCCCCGCTCAGGGCGCCCTGGATCATTTCCGCCTGGCCTCCGCCGCGTCCGGAGAAGGCAGTGTTCAGTGCCGTTCCGATTGGCCGAAGATCTGCAGAGCGGCTCAGGATCACATACTGATATCCTTCCTCCTTGCGGCTGAATGCAGCGCAGGTGCCAATGTTCTTTTCTTCGATGATCTGATTGCAGAAAGTGCGCAGATCGCGTGTGTCGATGCCGTCCGTAAACAGAATCGCCAGCGGCATGCCGTCATGAAGAGCGGACTTTTCGGCCTCCAGTGCGGTCAGAGCTGCACGGTGCCTCTCACCGCGCAGTACACCGAGTTCGTGCAGTGTGCGCTCCACGGCGGAAGACGTCTCTTTTACATTTGCGGAAAGCAGATGGGAGATCTTCATGTTTTCTGCATAGATGTCCCGGACATAATTCAGGGCACGCCGGCCGCAGACGATATCCACGCGGGTGCCGGACTTCCGGTTCTGCCAGAACAGAACCTTGATGAGGCCGATCTCACCGGCGAAGCGGACATGCGTTCCGCAGCAGGCGCATACATCCGCGCCCGGAAACGTGACAATGCGCACGGTCCCGTGAAGTTCCTTTTTGGAGCGGAACTCAAGTGATTCCAGCTCTTCTTCCGACGGATAGCTGATCTGTGTTTCACTGTTGCCCCAGATATGCTCATTGGCCATCAGTTCGATCTTAAGCAGATCCGCTTCCGTCAGCGGTCCGGAAAAATCCAGTGTCACCGTATCCTCGCCGAGGTGAAAGCCGATATTCTCATATCCGAAGCACTTATGGATCAGTCCGGAGAAAATGTGTTCTCCGGAATGCTGCTGCATCAGATCAAACCGGCGTTCCCAGTCAATGACCCCATGGACGGGTGTTCCCGGTTCAATCGGCTCTCTGAGACAGTGGAGAACCGCGCCGTCTCTGGTATGCGTGTCAAACACTTCGATGCCGCCGATCGTTCCGTGATCGCCCGGCTGACCGCCGCCTTCGGGATAAAACGCGGTCCGGTTCAGCGTAACCGCCCAGCCGTTTTTCATCGGTGTGCAGGATACAACCTCCGCATCAAACTCACGCAGATAGGCGTCCTGATAGTAAAGTTCATTCATCTCGTTCATTGCCGTTTCACTTCTTTCCTGTACATTATACGGGATTGCGGGGAAGCGGGAATGCTATAATGATTGCACTATGGAGATTACTGTATACAACCGTACAAACAAGGATATGTCCTTTATTCTTCCGATGTATGAGGAAATTGCGGCATCTGCCGCAAAGAAGCTCCGCCTGAAAAAGGGAAACACGGTATCCGTTACCTTTGTCCGTTCCCGGACGATTCACGGAATCAACCGTGATTACCGCGGCATCGATCGTCCCACCGATGTCATTACCTTTGCGGCCAGGGATGAACTGAGCGGATATGAGACGCCGGAGGAATTGCTGGATCTCGGAGATATTTTCATCAATATTGACTATGCGTCCAGACAGGCGAAACAATACGGACACTCCTATGAGCGGGAACTCGGCTTTCTGTTTACACACGGGCTGCTGCACTGCCTCGGATTTGACCATATGACGCCGGAAGATGAAACAGAAATGTTTTCGATGCAGGACCGTATTCTTGATCCGATCATCGGGAGATCCGAATGATCCGGAAAAAATTCGGACCGGCATTTCACGGTCTTGTGCAGGGAATGAACCACCGCAGTATCCGGATTCAGTGGATCCTCGGCGTCCTCGCGGTAACTGCGGGTTTTATTCTGCGCCTGACCGCCGGAGAGTGGGTCGCGGTCATTCTCTGCATCGGACTGGTCGTAACTGCGGAATATCTGAATACCGCAGTTGAGTTTCTGTGCAATTATCTGACACAGGAAACCGATGAACGGATCGGCAGGATCAAGGACATCTCTGCCGGCGGGGTTCTTGCGGCATCGATTGCCGCACTTGCGGCTGCGCTGGTTATTCTTGCAGGGCATCTGTAAGTATTATTTGTCCGGATAACGGAAAACGGATTCCGACAGGGGTCGGAGCGGAGGAACTTGAAAGATGCGATTTGGATTTGTAGCGCTGGCCGGGCGGCCCAACGCCGGAAAAAGCACGCTGATCAATGCGCTGGTAAATGAGAAGATTGCAATCGTCTCGCCGAAGCCCCAGACGACGCGAAGCGAGATCCGCGGCATCGTGAATACGGAGGATGCCCAGATCGTCTTTACGGACACACCGGGTATTCACAAAGCGAAATCACGGCTCGAGACAAGAATGAACAAGGAGGCGTCCAATGTCATACAGGGCGTGGATGTCATCTATCTGATCGTCGACGGCACCAAACCGTACGGCACCGGAGATGAGTTTGTGCTGAACATGGTTTCACAGGCCGGTGTTCCGGTCTTCCTGATTTTCAATAAAATCGATCAGATGCCGAAAGAAAAGGTTCTGAAGCATCTGACTTCCTGGCAGAAGCGTTTTACATTTGCGGAGTTCTTCCCGCTGTCTGCGCTGAAAGGCCGGGATTTTGAGGATCTGCTTGAAACGACGATCCGTTATCTTCCGGAAGGAGACGCAATGTATCCGCGGGAGATCGTCAGCGATAATCCGGAAAACTTCCGGATCGCGGAAATCATCCGGGAGAAGATTCTCTATCTTACGGAGGAAGAGGTGCCGCATGCGGCGGCAGTCGTCATAGAACGGAAGGAATTCGTGAAGGACGGCTGTGAGATCCAGGCAATGATCCTGGTCGAGCGTCCGGGTCAGAAAGCGATCCTGATCGGCAAACAGGGCAGCATGCTGAAAAAGATCGGTATTGAGGCGAGAAAGGATATCGAACAGCTTCTCGGCTGCCATGTGCGCCTCTCGCTGTTTGTGAGAGTGGAAAAGGACTGGCGGGAAATTGACAGCCGGATCACCCAGTACGGCTACGGACATACGGATGAATGAGCAGGCAGTCGGTCTGATCCTCAGGGAACAGGACTACAAGGAAAATGCGGTGATTCTCACCGTGCTGTTTGAGGAATACGGAAAGCTGTCCCTGGTTGCCCAGGGAGCACGGAAAATGTCTTCCAAAAACCGCGGAAATATTCTCCCTTATACCAAGGGGGAGTTTTCGTTTGATTACCGGGAAGGCAAGACAATGTTCCGGCTGAAGACAGCGCATACAGTCGAGCTGTACCGCTTTCTTCATGAAGACCTGAATGCCTCGCTTGCATGTGCCGTCCTTGCGGAAGTGATCAATGCTTTTCTCATGGAAGGGGCGGAGCCCGGCTTTTCCGCGCACTGCGCACACCTGTTTGAGGATTCCTGCAGGGCTTGGAATGACCGTCATCCGGCGGATCTAGTGCTTGCGGTTGCACTGGCGGATATTCTGAAGACGCAGGGGATTGCGCCGGATGTGGATGAATGTGTGCTCTGCGGTGATACCAGCGTATCTGCAATCTCCGTGAACGACGGGGGATTTCTCTGTGCATCATGCGCACGGAAGCGGAATGTTCCGTTCAGCGAACCGGTGCGCCTGCGGGCCTTCCGCCTGATCAACAAGGCATCGCCTGAACACCTCGAAATCCTTGAACAGGCGATGGACAGCGCCATGAAGGAATGCGATCTGCTTGCGGAATTCATCCGTACGCATGCCGGACTTCCGCTGCGCTCCTATACGCTGTTTCAGCGGATGTTTCAGGAACAGACACCGGCGGAAAAGCCGGCTTTCTGACCGGACAGAAGGCTGTAATTGCGCGGTTTTACGCATTGAACGGGGTTATAAAAAGTGCTATACTGCCAATGCTGTTATTGTAAGATAGGGGGCAGTTTCTTTTTTATGGAAAAAACATTTGATAAGATTGTTTCTCACGCAAAGAATGCCGGCTTTGTTTTTCAGGGGTCGGAAATTTACGGTGGATTAAGCAATACATGGGACTTCGGCCCGTACGGAGTCCTTTTAAAAGACCATATCAAACGTGCCTGGCAGAAGAAATTCATCCAGGAAGATCCGAACAATGTCGAAATTCAGGCTGCGATTCTGATGAATCCGAAAGTCTGGGAAGCATCCGGACATCTGAAGGGATTCTCCGATCCTCTGATGGACTGCCGCCAGTGCAAGACCCGTCACCGTGCCGATCAGCTGATTGAACGTGCGACCGAAGGAAAGGTCACCTGTGAAGGCTGGTCCAACGAACAGATGGAGCAGTATATCAGGGATAACAATATTGCCTGCCCGGACTGCGGCAGTCATGATTTTACGCCGATCCGTCAGTTCAACCTGATGTTCAAGACATTCCAGGGAACAACGGAAGACAGCAAGGCAACCATTTACCTGCGTCCGGAAACAGCGCAGGGAATGTTCGTTGACTTCAAGAATGTCCAGCGTGCATACCGCAAAAAGCTGCCGTTCGGCATCGGACAGATCGGAAAGAGCTTCCGGAATGAGATCACTCCGGGCAACTTCATCTTCCGTACCCGTGAATTTGAGCAGATGGAGATGGAATTCTTCTGCAAGCCCGGTACCGATGATGACTGGTTCCCGTACTGGCGGA
>CAMOOA010000009.1 GCA_946621045.1 uncultured Erysipelotrichaceae bacterium | reverse complement strand
AGCCGTAGATGCTGAAGCGGGGCTTGAAGACATTCTCCCCTTCCTTACAGATGCACGTAAACTTCTGGGCAATCTCCCCGTGCGGGTTGCGGTCGCCCGGCGCAAAGTTTGCCTGCGTAAAGTTTCCGTTTTCATCCAGGGTTTCCCCATGGCGCAGCGAGATCGTCTCCCCTGCATGCGCAGTGACTTTGATTTCTGTATAGCCGGCAAGATTCTGTCCGAAATCAATCACGGTCTGTCCGTTCGGAGTGGTGATCACTTTGCCTGTGAAGCGTTCCTGTTCAAGCACCGGAACGCCGTCATCGATTACCAGATTGTCATAGCCGTAATCTTTTGCGGTTACCGGATGCCAGTCCGTGATCTCTTCCATGCGTGCATCATAACCTTCGCCCTGCTGGAGATCATTTTCTCTGACAGGACCATTCTGTGATGCCTGCCACTGCTCATCGGTCCATACCGCCGGCGTGCCGTCGATTTCGAGCTGGGCAAGCAGCGCAAGATCGCTGCCGTAGTAATTGCGCAGTCCGTCAATGCCGACGCTTCCGCGGTACCAACCGTCTCCGAGAATGACGCACAGTTCATTTGCGCCTTCTCTGAGCAGGGAAGTCACATCATACGCCTGCACAAACAGGCGCTGTTTATAGTCCCCGGTTCCCGGCGCAAGCACCGCTTCGCCGATCCGTGTTCCGTTGAGGTATGCCTCATACAGACCGTGGCAGGTGATATAGAATACCGCTTCGGTACCGCGGACAGCGTCAAATGTCCGCTTCAATACAGAAGCCGGCTGAACCGCTTCCGCATCGTGTTCCGATTCGGGATCGATCCATACCGCCTTCCATGTATTCGGTAATGCATGGTTCTTCATTTCCATAGTTCAGAACCTCTCATTCATCCATTTTGCGCTGAGTTCCAGACTCTTTATTGGATCCTTATCGATCCAGTTCTTATGACTTTCCAGAACCACCGCGCTGACTCCGTTTTCCACCGCGATATCCTTCAGGGTATCCAGATCCATCGTTCCGGTTCCGAGTTCCACACTGTCGGCTTTGAGAATCGGTGTCATGGACGGTCCCTTCTGCCGGAACCCGCGGTCGGTGACATGCCAGAGCTTCATGCGGGAGCCGAGCTTTTTCATCCACTTCTCCGCACTGGCGCCGCCGTCTGTGAACCAGTAGCTGTCAAACTCAAAGTTCACATATTCCGGATCGGTTTCCTCCAGCAGGATGTCATAGGCGGTCACGCCCGGCTTCACCTGTAAGAGCTCCGTGTTGTGATTGTGATACAGCAGGGAAATGCCCTGTTCCTTAAGCAGTGCACCGGATTTGTTCAGACGTGACGCAAGGTCCCGTACGGTAGTCTCATCGGAATAGTCAAAGCGGTACATTCCGGTGATCACCACCGTATCGGTGTGGAATTCCTTCGCCTCATTGATCACTGCCTCCGGCTCGCGCTCGAGACTTCCAAGATCTGCATGAAGGCTGATCACCGACAGTCCGGCGTCTTCCAGAAGCTGTTTCCAGTTGAGGTTTCCGCCTTTTCCCGTCGGCATGCCTGCGGCCCGTGTCATAAGACGCACCATCAGAGAAGACGGATGAATCATGAAGCGGTTGAGTTCCAGGCCGTCATAGCCGGCGTCCTTGATGCGCTTCAGAGTTTCCTTTGCCTTCGCCTCGGTATCCGTCACGGTTCCGAGCATAATCTGCTGCACTGCTGTTCTCATTTTTTAATCCCCTGTAATATCCGGTTGAGCTGTTTCATACTCTCCTCATCCGCGCCGCTCTGTTTGAGCAGGCTGATGAGTGTCATTCTTCCCATCATGCGCTTGAGCGCCGGGTTGTCCTTTACCGCATCCGCCACATCGCCGCGTTCGGATGCGCCTTTTGCCATCATCTGATCAATGATTGCGCCGGCCTGCGGATGCGCCTGAATCTCACCGAGTGTATCCTGAAGCGAGAAATATGCAGGATCGGTATTATCCGCGTCAAACCAGTTGGTTACGGATGCGGATGCCTTATTGAAGATGTAGGATTCCTCCGGCTCCGATACCCGGTGGATGCACATGGTGTCTTCGACTCCGTCTGCCTCCGCTTTGATCAGATGCTCGCCAAGCAGCGGGATCCGGAAGGTGAATACAGTCTTTCCTTCTTTTGTATCAATTTTATTGCCGTCGACATACAGTGTCACCTTACTGCAGTTGGAATAGACCTTGATTTCGGTCTCTTCCTCACAGCGGTTGACGTAGCGCTTGCCGCAGAGGTGAACGAACGGTTCGTTCTTATTCCAGGCTGCCTTATACAGATAGAATGCATCCTTGCGCAGCGTCCGGTCAAAGGTCACAAGGCCCTTCTGGTTTTCGCCGTGCTTTCCGCCTTCATCGCGTCCGTCCGCCGCAAAGTCGAAGAGATTCCATACATGCGTTGCCCAGAGATACGGACGTTCTTCGATCATCTTCAGCATATGTTCGTGATAGAGCGCCTGATATTCCTCGGTGTAGTCGCCCTTCTCCGGTTTTGATGAATGGAATGCCGGGTTGGCATCCGCACCGTATTCGGAGAAGCCGATGACACGATCCGGGTATTTCGCATGATATTCATCAAAGAATTCATCTGTCTGTTCGAGTTCGCCGAGATACCAGCCGAAGTAGAGGTTGTAGCTGTTGATATCGGGGATCTCAAGGATCGGGCTGTCGATCTCCAGCATGAAGACATTCGCCATGGTGGTAAGACGTGTCGGATCCATCTTATGGCAGAGCTCATTGAGCAGCCGGTGGTTTTCGAGCAGGTCTTCATTCACCGCGCTTGCGGCTGTGATCTCATTGGAGAGACCCCATACCGCAATGCTGGGATGGTTGTAGCACTGGGTGATCAGTTCTTTCATCTGGGAGAGCGTGTTTTCCCGGCCGTTTGTCATATGCATGGTGATATACGGGATCTCCGCCCAGACCACGATGCCGTTTTCATCGCACAGGTCATAGAACTCCTGCGCATGCTGGTAATGGGCAAGCCGCAGTGTATTGGCGCCGAGCTCCCGGATGATCTTCATGTCTTCCGCATGTTCTTCATAAGAGAGCGCATTTCCGCTTCCCTTATGATCCTGGTGGCGGCTCACGCCGCGCAGCGGATAGCTCCGTCCGTTGAGGAAGAAGCCCTTCTGCGGATCGCAGGCAAATACCCGGCATCCGAAGCGGGTGCTGATTTCATCGCCGCTTTCAAGGCACGCCTTTGCGGTGTAGAGATACGGATCGTCCGGGCCGTCCCAGAGATGCACGTTTTCAATCGTGAATTCTGCGCATGCATGTCCGTTCTCGGAAGGAACGGTTTTTGTTTCATTGTTTACGGTAACGGAAACGTTGTCACTGTTCTGCCAGGTCTCCACGGTCACAACAGCCCGTTTTGCGTCGAAGTCCACACACGGTGTGACCTTGATGCCGGGGGTTCCGTCCTTAAGCAGTTCAAAGTGCTCCTTCGGAACAGAAATCAGTTTTACCTCGCGGTAGAGACCGCCGTAGAAGGTGAAGTCCGCCTTCTGGGGATAGACGCAGGTATTGTCTTCGTTGTTTACCGCGACTGCGATTACCGTATTTCCTTTATATGCACTGAGATCGATGCGGAACGTGGAATAACCGCCGTCATGATGGTCTGCGAGAATGCCGTTGACGTAGACGTCTGCCCGCATCGCGGCGCCGTTGAATTCAAGGTATGCGCATTCACCGGACAGTTCTTCCTCGCTCAGTTCTCTGACATACCAGCAGGTTCCGCGGTAATAGTCATTTCCGCCGTCCTGACCGTCGATCGCATTCCAGGTATGCGGAAGAGAGATGCTCTCTCCCTCCGCATGCATGGCCTGTTCAACGCCAGCAGCCTGCTTTACAAACTTCCATCCGTCGCTTAATACCCTGATATTACGCATTTGCAGGATCTCCTTTATGCAGTTCTTCGCTGAATAATTCTTCCTGCTTTGCATGTTTTTTGTTTTCGATACGCTGCTGGACATGAACCATTTCCTCACGGTTGAGCTTGCAGGAACGCATTGCGAGCAGGGTGCAGATGAAACCGAGAATCGCGAGTCCGTAGCGAAGGAACATTGTCATGATGAATACGCCCATTGTAGAAGGATCACCCGGCTGCGGCATCGTCGTTGTATAACCGATCAGAGCTACACATCCCGTCGCGATTGCGGCCGAAAAGGAAGAAACGATTTTATCCACAAGACTGTATGTTCCTGTCACTACTGCCGGAATATATTTGCCCGAACGATCAAGTTCGTAGTCAATGATATCTGCCATAAAACCAACGTTTGCGGTTGTGACACACATCGCAAAACCGTTAACGATAAAGGTAAGAACTACATACAGGATCATGCTCGGTCCCATCGTTGCGATGGTATGTGTTCCCGTTGTAAACCGTAAAATCGTAAAGAAGACAATGATAGCCACGTTGGCATACAGGGAGTAGCGCGTCCAGGTAACGATGGACTCTTTGTTTCCGTGTTTCCCGGCATAGCGTGCCCCCAGGATCGCAAACAGAATACTCGGCAGCATTCCGATTACGCTGAGCGTTGTCGCAAGTCCCATATTCCCAATAAGAATACCATTCAGCATCGTGCCGACAATGGAAGCAGCGGCTGCCTGCTGAGCGATCTTGTCAGAAGAGGCTGAAATAATATAACTCTGCAGCGGTTTATTGTTCTTGAGAACATCCATCATATCTTTCAGCTTCAGATGTTCTGTTTTACCGATTCCCTCGAAGTTTTCCGGTTTGTCATATGCCGCAATGCCAATGCACACCAGAACTACACCGATAAAGGAAATTGTTACGCAGAACCAGGTTACGATATTCAGAAATTCCTGATTGAAGTTTCCGCCGTAAGCCGGCATCAGCTTTGTGTAGACGATAATATTCAATACCATCGGAGTGATATAGTTCAGGACTGTCTGCCAGACACCGACTGTCGGGCGCTGCTTCGGATCGTTTGTCATCAGCGCAGGAAGTGTCTGTGCAGTCATATTTACGATTGTATAACCGATTACATAAAGCATATAGAAGCCAAGGAATGTTGCGACGCCATGTCCTTTGCTGGAAAAAAAGTTGAACATGCAGAGGAGACCTGCGCTCTGGATTACCCAACCCCCAAGCATCAGCGGACGCACTTTTCCAAACGGCGTCATCACACGGTCATACAGGAAGGCCAGAATCGGATCGGTAATAGCATCAAAGATACGTGTGAAGGTCAGCAGTCCTCCTACCGCAAGTGTCGCGATACCATAGCCGATCGATGCGGAATAGCTCGCAAGACCGATCAGGAAGTAGACAGCCATGCCGTTGAAAGCGTTGAACGCCACAAGGATGATCTGCCAGAGTTTGGCTTTGCGGTAATGAACCGCTTCGGATGCAGGAACTTTGTTTGTGTTTTCCATGTACTCTATCCTCTCTTTTTCTGTTCCGGAATATATCTGCCGGTTTATCTGCTTTCATTATGGTTTTGCAAGCGCTTTCCATAAAGTCAATCATTCCGGAAAAATGTCAGAAATTAAGGATAATGATATTTTTTGAAAACGCAGAAAAAGCGCAGTTTATGCGCTTCCGGTTGAAATCCTGCAGGAAATAATGTTAAAAATCAGTTATGAGCGAGTCCAATACCACGGTTTCTGTCCAGGGCGTCAGCCGGGCGGAACAGAATCTGTTATTACTGCAGTCCATCATTCCCGAATCGGACCGGTTTTATGTCTGGTGTTATTCCGATACCGGAGAGTTTATTGCGGTCCGCTGCCCGGACCATCTTGTCCATCCGCTGGATCAGGCCTTCCGCGCGCTCGGCGGTCTTTCCCGCGCGCTGGACCTTGTGAAGGATAAAACTACCGTATTTCCCCGCATCATCGGCTCGGAAGTCGGCATGCAGTGGGCGGTCACCATCGAAACCGTGCGGGAGGAAACCCTGCTGTTTGTCTGCGGTCCGGTCTTTTACCTGCGGCCGGATCCGGACAGCTTCCGGAATGCGCTGTATACGGCGATCCTTGGAAAGAAGCAGTTCACCTGGCCGAAACAGCTCTGCGACCGGATCAATGATATTCCGCTCATGTCCTATGCGGTCTTTACCCGCTATGTCATTCTTGTGCACAATGCCCTGACCGGGGAACAGATCGGTTTTGGGGACATTGACCGCCCTTCGGAACCCTCCGGGACAAAAGCTGCATTCAGTTCAGCCGGTACCCGCAACCGGCTTGCGGTCTATCAGGCAGAACAGGCATTACTGCAGGCGGTGCGGGACGGCAATATCGCCTATCATGATGCGCTCCAGCAGAGTGCTTCCCTTTCCCCCGGCGTGCCGGTCACCGGCCGCGAGCTCCTGCGGCAGATCAAAACCTCACTGATCGTCTTTACCACACTGGTTACCCGGGCAGCCATGGAAGGCGGCCTCTCTCCGGAAATTGCCTATCCGCTGGGCGACTACTATATTCAGATGACGGAAAACTCGCATGACACCGGTGAGCTGAGCATGCTGGGAAACACCATGCTGCATGATTTCATCTACCGGGTCCATCACCTTAAAAGCAACCCGAACTATTCCCATGCCGTGCAGAAATGCTGCGACTATATTGAGCTGTCCCTGAACCGGAAGATCACCGCGGCCGATCTTGCGGCACTGGTCGGCTACTCGGAATATTACCTGACGGAAAAGTTCAGGGCCGAAACCGGAAAGTCTGTCAGCACCTACCTGCGTGACGCAAGGATCCATAAGGCAAAGATCCTGCTTGAGACAACCGCACTGCCGGTTGCGGAGATCTCCGAACAGCTGGCCTTTGCGACCCCGAGCTATTTCATTCAGACCTTCCGGGCCGTGACCGGCGTTACTCCTGCGAAGTACCGCAGACAGGATCATCCGGTGAACCCCTGATTCCGCTTTATCTTTTTCGCATGTAAAAAGCAGTGCGCGGCTGCGCACTGCCTCACGGTTCTGTTACTTTCCGTTCTTTGTTTCCCAGCGTCTGCGGAAGTCCTGCGCAACCTGTTTGGGTTTGCGGTCTCTGGTGAAGACGCCTTTTTTATTGCCGCCGACACGGAAGATGCCTTCCGATGTCTGGAAGTCGGCGAATGCCCATGCAAGCTCTCCCTGCACGAAGTCATAGTCATCGAATACCCGGAAATTCATTTCCATGTATTTCTGCTGGTATTCCTGCGACCACTGCTCTGCCGAGAGGCTGTGCAGTGATTCCAGCGTATCGCATCCGAACTCGGTGAAGACAAACGGCTTGTTCAGATTCTTTGCCTTCCAGCGGTCCATCTCATCGCGGAATTTCATCTCCGCTTCCGGGAAGTCCTCGCCGCCCGAGATATACCATCCGTAGTAGCGGTTCAGGCAGACAAAGTCGCAGAACTGCACACAGCGGTCTTTTTCCGGCGAACTGTTCTTCTCAAACGCGCCGGTCAGCGGACGCTTCTGCGGATCCATCTTCCGCGCTGCCTCAAACACATCGCGGAAATACTGTTCCGCATATTCACTTGTGGTCTCCGGCTCATTGAAGAGACTGAAGGCAATGACCGACGGGTGGTTCTTGTCTCTTGTGATCATCTGACGCACCTGGGAAATGTGATGCTCCTTCAGCAGTCCGACGGTCGGAATTTCAAAGAAGTATGTATACTTTCCGGTACCCGCATCCACGAAGTTGTGGGTGGAGCGCATCATGCCGACGGCAGGCACCTCATCGATGATGAGGAAGCCCTGCTCATCCGCATACCGGTACCATTCCTCCGCATACGGATAATGGCTGGTGCGGAAACAGTTGGCATGGATCCACTTCATGCATTCAAAGTCATACTTCACGACCGGCCAGCTGAAGCCCTTTCCGTAAACCGGGAAGTCTTCATGCTTGCCGAAGCCCTTCAGATAGACCGGCTTGTCATTCAGAAGAATGGAAGTTCCTTCGATCCGTACCGTGCGGATGCCGATCTTTTCGCGGATGACATCGCATACGGTTTCTCCTTCGCAGAGGAAGATCTCAGTCGTATAGAGATACGGCGCCCGGACATCCCAGAGGTGCGCATTCCTGACCGTAAGCTCACCTTCTGCGCCGGTTCCTTCCGCAACGGTATTTCCTTCCGCATCCTTCAGAACCACATGCACTGCATGGTTCGAGTTGTGCGTTACGGAATACTTCACGCATGCATTCTCTCCGTCGATGCAGTAGTCCGTATCGTAGTCGAGGATTGCTTCCTTCGGCACGATGTGCAGCCACACGCTGCGCTGAATGCCGGCGTAGTTGAAGAAGTCAAAGTACGGCTTGGCGATTTTCCGTCCATCCGCCAGTGTCTTTACGGCACCGCACGGGATGGACGTTTCGTTCAGTTCGTTGTTTGCCTTTACGACAACTTTGTTCACCGCATTGGGTTTTACCGCATCGGTGATATCGAGGAGGACAGGAAGGTAACCGCCTTCCTGTTCCCCGATCTTTGTGCCGTTGAGATAAACCACAGAGCGATGGGCAATACTGCCGAAGCGCAGCTGGACTGCCTGATCCTTCCGGAAGGAAGGAACGAAGAAGTCATATTCATACCAGAAGTCGCCGCAGTAGGTGCGGGATGCGCTGTCGGTAAAGCTTTCCTGAAAGCTTCCCGGCACCGGAACCGTGACATCACTGTGAATGCCGTCCTTCCAGCCCTGTGCTTCTCCTTCCGATTTCGGATCAAAACGGAAGTGCCACATATCATCCAGTTTCAGCGCGAGCCGTGTTTCATTTGTGGCGGGATAAATCATCGTTGTTTCAAGCATGGTTGTGCACCTCCGGGTTGGATGCTCAGGCATCCATCATTTCATCTTTGAACAGCAGGAATCCGGCCGCGAAGCCTGCGATCATCGAGATTACGATCGCAACGATTCCCCACGGACCGTACACTGCCGCGATTGCCGGGAGGGTAAGGCCGTTGACTGTAATCATGGTATCACGTGTTACGTGCATGATGCCGCAGATTGCGCCGCCGATACCGTTCGCAAGGCAGACTGCCGCGAAGACCTTCTTGCACTTCATGAGGATACCGTAGATTGCCGGTTCTGTAACACCGCCGACGAATGCGGAGATTGCGGCTGTACCTGCCATTTCCTTTGTCTCAGCACGCTTGGACTTCAGGAAGATTGCGAATACTGCAGCGGCGATACCGAAGTTGGTGCCGACTGTGAGCGGGAGAATGTAGTCATAACCGAGTACTGCGTGGTTGTTCATAACGATGGGAACCATTCCCCAGTGAACACCGAAGATGATCATGATCGGCCAGAGCGCTGCCATTGCGAAGCCGCCGATTGCCGGTGCGAAGTCGAGTGCGGACTTGATGATGTTCGCAAGGAACTTACCGACGATGTCAGTGACCGGACCGACAACGAGAACGATGAGCGGGAAGAGCACTGCCATGATGATGAGCGGTGTGAAGATGGAACGAACAACCTTCGGAAGAACACCGTTGAGGAACTTTTCGATCTTTGCCTGGAAGTATGCCGCAACGATGATCGGAAGAACGGTGCTGGAGTAGGTGATCATGGTCACCGGAATGCCGAGGAAGGTAACCGGTGTTTCAGAGCTGCTCAGCGCGCCGAAGTTCGGATACAGCATCGCTGCCGCAAGTGCCATCGTCAGGAACGGGCTGCCGCCGAATTTCTTACCTGCACAGTATGCCAGGAACATCGGCAGGAAGTAGAAGACGCCGTCTGCGGCCGCATAGAGAATCGTGTAGGTGGAGCTTGCCTTGTCGAGCAGGCTGAATGTGGTAAGCAGGACGAGTACGCCCTTGAGAAGTCCGGCGCCCATGAATGCGCCCATGAACGGCATGAAGATACCGGAGACGAGGTCGGCAATACCGCCCGCAATGTCTACTTTCTTCTTTCCGCCGTCTGCCTTGGTGTCAGCCGGATCGGCATCGACTTCGCCGCCGGCGCTGATGTTGTAGTTTTTCAGTACTGCGTCATAAGCCTCTGTAACATCCTGGCCGATGACAACCTGGTACTGGCCGCCTGCCTGCAGGACCTTGAGAACGCCGGGAACCTTGGAAAGAGCTTCCTGGTTTACCTTGCCTTCGTCCTTCAGACGGAAGCGCAGACGAGTGACACAATGAGCGAGAGAGATTACATTTTCTTCCCCGCCGATATTATCAATAATGTTTTTTGCAAGTGCGTTGTAATCCTTTGCCATATTTTATCCTCCATGACAGTTGTGCGTGATACGGGGCCCGCCGTACGGAAACGCTTCTGTTTCCTGTTCGCAATGATAAAGTAACAGATGACATGCATGATTTAATAGAATAAAATGTGCCTGTATAGAATTATATTGATGTTTAAGGAGGTTTTATGGCACTTCCCCTGTCCGAGGCATGTTCGTTTCTCAGTGAAATTACAAAAACCGATATCACCCTGCTCAAAACGGATGCGGATATTGACGCCTTCTGTAAGGCGCACCATTTTCATTCCTCCCAGAAATCCCTCACCCCGAAGGGCTTCCGTCTGATTCTCGACCAGCTGAGTGACCGCACGGTGATCTCCTTCCGGGATATCCTTCGCATGCATGTGGTTCTCGTCCGTCTTGCGGATATGATTGCGGCAGTGGGTCCCTTCTGTACGGAGGAACTCAATGAGGCTGCCGTGGAACTGCTGGTCCGCCGGTACAATATTAAAAATCTTCCGGTCAAGGAATACCGGGCGTACCGGTCGCATTATCCCATGCTTGTCGAAAACAATGTCCTGCACGGCATACGGATTCTGGTATCCCATGTCGAACCGGAATCTCCGGAAAAAACCCTGCTTTCCCTGAAGGATGAACTTCCGAGTTCGCCGAATGAATGGCAGTATACCCGGGAGAACTTTGAAACGCTGGTCAATGAACGCTACCGTGCGGAAACTGAAATGATGGACATGATCACCCAGGGCCGCACAAAGGAAGCGGTTGACCTGTACCGTTATCTTCACAACAATGTCCGCTTCATGGTGCGGATCGGCTCCACGGTGGACAGCGGCCGGGTCAGCTCCTCCATCACCCGCACTACGATCCGGCTTGCGGTCATGAAGGCAGGTCTTCCCCCTGTTCTGATCGATCAGATCACCGGTGAAAGCAGCCACAACATCCAGCGCTGTCAGAGCCGGGAGGAAATGACCCGGGAAACCGAACGGCTGATCCGCGTCATGTGCGAAGCCGTGCGGCGCTTTAAATCCGAACAGTACAGCACGATCACCATGAGCGGCATCTATGAGATCGAACGGCATTACCAGAATCCGATCAGTGTGGAAGAAACCGCTGACAGGCTCGGCATCAGTGCCGGCTATTATATCCGACTGTTTAAAAAGGAAACCGGAATGACACCCAATGCCTATCTCATGAAGATCCGCATTGAGACTGCCTCCCGGCTGTTAAGATCAACACACTACACCATCTCCGAAATCAGTTCTCAGGTCGGCATACCCGATGCCAACTACTTTGTGAAATGTTTCCGCAGGATGTACGGCATTACGCCCTCCCAGTACCGCTCCGGCTCCGCTCCCGTATTTGCGGAAGGATAATAAGGTATATATAACTTAAAACAACAGGTTCCGGCCTGTTGTTTTCACATGCAGGATTCAGTTTTGCGCAGGCACATGTTCCGTGACCGATTTCCACATTGTTTCGCATTCAGACAGGTGTTTTACGGTCTGCGTTTTCGGAAACCGCCGGCGCGCAAGATACAGATTCTCTGCGGCGGGAATCTCCGAAAACCCTTCGATTTCCGAAAGGTGCACTGTACAGCCGGACGCATCCGTATATTCTTCCGGTTCAGATCCGTCCCGCAGGGAGAGAATCTGAAAGGTCCTCTGAAACCGGTCGGGATCATCCATCAGAAACAGAAAACTGCCGCATTCCTCCAGATCTCCGGCAAGCTGTATTTCACTTGCATAATAGATCCGCGCCTCATCATCGTTTTCCGGTGTATGGTCCGGCGCATTCAGCCGGTAGTAATGGACTCTGACAACGGTCTTTCCGTCATGGTTATAATCCCCGGCAAGATGCGCAAACTGTTCTTCCATGGAATGCAGGTCCTCATCGGAAAGCAGGACGGATACAGCCGCCGCCACTTCCAGATCAGGCTTTGTTTTCCCGATCCCGAACATCGCGGAAAAAAGACTTCCCAGCATTCCCAGGACAATCACCCCGGCAAGCAGAAACCACTTGTGATAATGAAACCAGTTCTTCCAGTTCCGGCCCGTATCACCGTGTTTTTCTTCCGGCTGTTCATTCCGGTATTTCCATTTCAGATATTCACTGGCCATTTCGTATGCCCTTTCTGCGAGTGTCCGTTTCCTGAAAGCAGGAAACAGCGGCTCCCGTTCTTTCCATACAGGAAGAGAATAAGGGATACCGCTGCTGTGTGTCAGTTGTTATGCGCTGACGGTCCGTTTTACAAGATGAATCTGGAAGGCGTCATATTCCCGTGCGGACTCCCGCCACTGGGTATTCGGCACATACTTCAGAGGCATCGGAAGTCCGATCGTCATCAGCACATTGCCGGAGTATACCGTTCCCTTTTCATCCTCATACTGAGCCATCGGGTCAAGTCCCGCGCACCGGATATACCGGTTCGGGCAGTTGCCTGTCGTATCAAGCACCACAATATTGACGAGCGCTTCCTTCTGATCTTCCGAAACCATCATCCATGCGGCTTCGGAGCGGTTCTTCATCACATCGGTAAGACGGTAGTACGTTCCGTTGTGGAGAAGATCCCAGTATTTCTTGAACGTTACGATCTGTTCCTTCACCTCTTCCATCTCGGATTCGGAGATCAGATTCAGATCCAGTTCATAGCCGAAGGTGCCTTCCATTGCGACAACCCCTCTGGTATGGATCGGCGTGCAGCGCTTGGTATCGCCGTTGGGTACGGCAGAAACATGCGCGCCCATCGTCTTCAGCGGATAACAGAAGCTGGTGCCGTACTGAATGCGGATCCGGTCAATCGCGTCCGTGTTGTCACTGCACCAGATCTGCGGACAGTAGTACAGCATGCCTGCGTCAAAGCGTCCGCCGCCTCCGGAACAGCCTTCCAGAAGAAGATCCGGATAGCGCTCCAGCAACAGATCCATAAAACGGTAGACACCTTTGATGTAGTTATACAGAATCTTTCCCTGGCTCTGATACTCCGCCACGGCGGAATATACATCCACGATCGGACGGTTCATATCCATCTTCACATAGTCCGCTCTGCATTCATCGAGAACTTTGGAAATCTGTCCGAAGATATTGTCCACGACTTCCTCTCTTGAGAAATCCAGCACCAGCTGGTTTCTTCCAAGCGCCGGATCTTTTCCCGGAATACGCATCGCGTAGTCGGGATGCGTCCGGAACAGATCACTGTCTTCATTGACCATTTCCGGTTCGATCCAGAGACCGAATTTCATGCCCATGGCGCGGATCTTGTCCGCAAGCTCGCCCATTGTGCAGCCGAGCTTCTTCTCATTGACCACCCAGTCGCCAAGACCTGCCATGTCCGTATTGCGTGCGCCGAACCATCCGTCATCCAGAACAAGCATTTCAACACCGAGTTCAGCTGCTTTCTTTGCGATGGAAACGATCAGATCGCCGTCAAAGTTCATGGTGGTGGCTTCCCAGTTGTTGATGAGAACCGGGCGGCGCGCATTTCTCCACGGACCGCGGCAGATATGATCGGAAATCACCTTGTGATACAGATGGCTCAGATGACCAAGACCGCTTCCGCTGTAGGCAAGGATCACTTCCGGCGCCTGGAAGGATTCACCCGGTTCCAGCGGATAATCGAAGTGTTCCGGCTGAATGCCCATGACCGAGCGAACGGTTCCGAACGCGTCCTTCGATACATTGCATGCGAAGGATCCGCTGTAGACAAAGCACATGCCGATGCACTGGCCGTGCAGTTCCGTCGTATCGCTCTCCGCAAGGATCACAAACGGGTTCTCATGATGGCTGCTCATTCCTCTGCGGCTTCCGATCACAATCTCGCGCTGGCCGATTTCCGTTCTTGCGGTATTGCGCTCGCCCGCATGTCTTCCGTAAAAGTGAATCAGTTCCCAGTTTCCGGCAATGATGTCGACATTTGCGCTCGCCGCATTGTCGAGAAATACCGTTTCGTCTCCGTCATTTACAACACATGCGGCGCGGGTAATAATATCCAGCTTCGGCAGAATGCCGTACTGCAGGGTTACCGTGATGTGCGCGGACTGATCCTGCAGGGTAACCAGAAGCGTTTCCGCCTCTTCCTCTTCCGCATATACCGCGGGCAGTCCGGGAAGACTGTACTTTCCTGCATGAATACTGTGATTCACATAGCGCAGATCACAGCCGACGGCGCCGTTTTTCCGCCGCAGGCTGAAGGCCGGGGCACGGTGATCGCCGCTTCCCTCGCACGGGTATTCCAGCGGCATCGTGTCCGAGGAAACCCGCCGGTTTTCAATGGAGTCATACGGATTGACGGAGAAGCCGCGGTCCCGGTAGGACACCGCATAACCCGCATCGCAGTCGATACGCGCTCCGTAATAGGTGTGCATCAGAATACTGCATGGACCGATCTTCATCTGATAGCTTGTGTTTTCTGTGTTGATGGTAATTGTCGAAGCTTGTTCATTAAATACAACAGGCATATTATTAATCCTCATTCTCTGCGGAAGATTTCTTCCGTTTCTGTAATGTTGTTTCAATACTGAATATCTGATCCAGTGAAGGATAGATAATCAGGAAGATGCAGAGCAGCGGCAGCCAGAAGCCTGCCGAGATCAGAAGGAATACCGAATTGGGAAACATCCTTAACAGCAGTCCGAGATATACCAGCGCCGCCGCTGTAATTTCCACAGTCTTCGGAAAAAACCGGAAGAACAGCAGAAAGCTGTTTTTAAACAGCGCCGCAAACCCGATCTGAATCAGGACATGCTGGGAGATGAACCAGAGGAAGAGTCCGGTGAATACCGCAATACTGACAAACAGCGATACCAGGATCAGAACTCCTCCGTCCAGCACATGCAGATGCATCAGGATGAAAAACTGAAGCGAGAAGATCATGCCCCAGAAGGCGCCCGGAAACAGGGTGCTTTTCCAGTTTTCCCGGATCGAGGTCCCATACTGTTCCCGCCAGCCGGTGTAGTCATTGCGAAGACTCCGCATCAGGGAATCACACATCCCGTAGAAACAGGGCGCCGCGATCATTCCGCCGAGTATTCCGCCAATCATGGAAATCAGAATACTGTGGGTCGCCTGCGCATATCCAAGCAGGAAGCCAAGGGGAACCATGGTCAGCACATTGAGCATACCTGCCGCATACAGACGGATATAATCCCGCGACAAAACCTCCCAGACCCGTTTCAGTCCGGTGGTCCGTTTCCCTTCGTGCATGTAATCAAAATCCGGTCCGGATGTCCCTGAAAAACGCATGTTTCCTCCGAATCAATCCTGCAGTATCTGCGACTGCCTCTGTTTAAGAAACCCATCTTCCAACCCTGCGGCACTGTCCTCCGCAGGGCAGGAGTATGGGTAAATGGGGTTATTCTTTAACGCTTCCGAGCGTCAGACCCGTTGTGAAGTACCGCTGCAGGAACGGATATACCAGCATGATCGGCAGCGCGCCGAGGAACAGCTGCGCCGCACGGCCGGTACGGGCATTCATCTTGGAAAGAATATCCTGGATGTTGCCGGTGGTATCCGACTGCAGGAGTTTTTCAAAATCAACGAGCAGGGTCTGAAGGTATGTCTGAAGCGGATAGTTCAGCGGTTCGCTCATGTAGATCATTCCGGCAAACCAGTCGTTCCAGTGGCCGACCATGGAGAACAGTCCGACGGTCGCAAGGCTCGGACCGAGCAGCGGGAAGATGACATAGATGAGGGTCTGGAACGGGGACGCGCCGTCGATCCAGGCTGCCTCCTCCAGTGCAGGAGGAAGTCCGCGGATGAAGTTCATAAGAATGATCATATTGTAGACCGGAAGCGCGCCGGGCAGAACGAGCGCCCAGATCGTATCCTTGAGTCCGAGTCCTGAGACAAGCAGGTAGGTCGGAATCATACCGCCTCCTATAAGCATGGTCAGAACGAAGAAGCCTGAGAGAATGCCGCGGCCGGGGAGATCATTGTGCGCAAGCGGGTATGCGGTGAGAATCATCAGAACGATATTGAGAAGTGTTCCGATAATGACACGCTCAACGGAAATACCCATCGCACGCAGGAAGCGTCCGCCGGTAATGACATACTCATAGCTTGCGGCCGTAAATTCCACCGGCCAGAATCCTACCCTGCCCGCCGCAACCGCAGCGCTGCTGGAGAAGGATACCGCAAGCAGGTGAATAAACGGAAGCACGCATGTAATACAGATAATGCCGAGTCCGATGATCAGGATCAGCTGATACAGTGAGAACTGTTTCTTTTTCATATGATCCGTACCTCCATTACAGAATCCGGTAGCCGGCAAGCTTGTCGGCCAGTCTGTAGGACACGATTACCATGATCGCGGATACGAGGGACTTGAAGAGACCGACCGCCGCACCGACGGAATACTGCGCCTGCTGAATACCGAGACGGTAGACATAGGTATCGATGATATCGGCCGTTTCCCATACCGCCGGGCTGTACAGGTTGTAGATCTGATCGAAGCCGGCGTTCAGAACACTTCCGAGCGCCAGCACGGTCATCAGCACAACCGTAGGCATTAACAGTGGGATAGTGATGTTTTTGATCTGTTCCCAGCGGTTTGCGCCGTCCAGCATCGCCGATTCATAGAGACTCGGGTCAATTCCGGTCAGCGCCGCAAGATAGACGATGGTTCCGTAACCGAAGCCTTTCCATACATCACTGATGATCATTGTCCAAGGGAATACCTTTGCGTTTCCGAGGAAGTCCACACCCGGAAAGCCCAGTTTCATCAGGATCATGTTGATCGCGCCGGTGCTGCTCAGAATATCCATCAGGACACCGGCCATGATGATCCAGGACAGAAAGTTCGGAATATAGATCAGGGTCTGATAGAACCGCTTGAGCTTGTCCGAAGCCATTTCATTCAGAAGCACCGCGATCGTGACCGGCACAACGATGCCGAGCGCAAGCTTCCAGAATGAGATGTACAAGGTGTTCCAGATCGTTCTTGTAAATGTCGGCTGGGCGAACAGATAACGGAAGTTTTCCAGTCCGACCCACGGTGAGGCAAATCCCATACCGACGTTGTATTTTTCAAACGCGATGATTACACCGTACAGAGGAATATAACTGAATATGAAGGTCAGAATCACTCCCGGCACAAGCATCAGGTAGTATTGCCACAAACTGCTTATATTAAACTTTTTTTTCTTCATTTCTTTCTCCTTCTTCAGAAGATGACGGATACCGGCAGCGTATGGAAGCTCCGCTGCCGGTATGTAAATCACTTAATGATCAGCCGCCGTAGGTTTCGTTGATTTCCTGTGTGGCCTTATCGCCGCCGGCAGTTCTCCACTGCTGGACAACTTCGTCAAAGTAGTCGATCGGTTTTTCGCCGATGATGATCTTTGTGAAGCCTTCAATCAGGATATCGTTCAGTGTGCTTCCTGCAGCCTGAAGCGTCGGAGTATCCGGTCCCCACTTCTCATCCTGCACATACTGTTTTTCGTCTACATACTTCTTCGCGATGCCGTAAGCGGAACGATCATTACCCTGCTGGAGCCAGTCGCCGACACCGTTGGGATCCTGCGAAGTGTTCCAGTTGACGCAGCTCTCGAATTTCGAAACGTTTGTGCCGAGCTCGGAGGTATCAACCTCTTCGCCTCTTGCCCATGCGTCATACGCAGCCTTGACCTGAATGAACTGGTTGTAGTCATTCATCGGGTTGATGATTCTTGTGCCGCGGACAACGTTCGGATAGTTGAAGCTGTGGAGGGAGGAAAGATATTCATTGCTTTCCTTGCCGACCGCATCATTTACGGTATAGACATAGAAGTTGACGATCTTCATGATCGCTTCCGGATTCTGGCAGTCCTTGGAGATAACAACGTAACCGTTGTTGTTGAAGGTGACGCTGCCTTTGATCGGGGAGCCGTCAATGGTCGGGATTTCATACGGATAGAAGATTGCCTCCGGTCCCTGGTTCTTGATCAGATCCGGCAGCGGGTTGTATCCGAACCACTGTGCAAACGGAATGACACCGCATTCGCCGTTGATCATTCCCTGCATCATCTTGTCCCAGTTCAGGGTTGTGAAGTTCGGATTGACGATGCCTTCCTTGTACCACTCGGTGTACTGTGCGAGGGCTTCCTTCATCTCCGGCTGAATGGTTCCGTAGCCGATGGTTCCGTCAGCCTGTTTGACCCAGATGCCCGGATGTGCGCCCCATGCCAGTGCGATACGGTAGAAGTTTTCAAGCGTCTGGCATTCCGGAAGTGCGTATCCGCCGTACTTTTCTGCGAATGTTGTCGCAATCTTGATCACATCGTCCATGGTCTTGGGCTCATCGAAGCCGCATTCCTTCATCCAGTCCTGACGGATCCAGATGTACTGGAACTGGTCGATGATACCGTAGTTCATCTGCGGCATGCCGTAGAGCTGGCCGTCAAACTCACCGGTTTCCCAGGTGTCCGCATAATCCTTACGGTACTGCTTGAGGGTATCGGACGCATAACGGTCGAAGACATCCTCAAGGTTCATGATCAGTCCTGCTTCATACAGTGTGGTGAGACGTGCGGAGTCGACATAGAAGACATCCGCAATGTCACGGTCTGCGATCGCAAGATTCAGCTTTGTGCTGTAGTCATTGCTGATCCACTTGTTCTGAAGGTCGATATTGAAACGCTCCTTATACGCACGGTACCAGGGGTTGTTTCCGTAGTCGTCATCGCCCTGGAATTCGGTTCCGCTGTTCTCTTCACCCATCGTTGTAACGACGACTGTTTCGTCATACGGTGCCCAGATATCCTCCGGCGCCTCAACTTTCGCGCTTCCTGTATTCTGCGTTGTTGTAGGTTTTGTCATACATCCGGCAAGGGTTGTGGCAGCCATCAGCGCTGCCATTGCAGTGCAGAAGCCTTTCTGCAGTTTACGCATGTTAATTCTCCTTTTCATTTACCTGTTCTGAATCCATCTGTTGCTTTGTCTGAGTTTCGGCCGGCATTACGGCATTCGGTAACCTTCCTGTTTCCAGTACTGTGCACGATACTGAAAGCGCTTACCTTTTGTCATACTCATGGTAACAATTGCCTCCCGCAAAAAGGATTTCCGCGTGTGATTTTCTATATCCCAATTTTTCATAATTCACAGGATAATCACCATTGATGTCACATAATGATATATAATGCATGTAATACACCGCAGGATATATACCTGCGGCTGACGGAGAACCGATTATGAATCAGAAAGATATTCAGACCGACACAAAACTTCGCTTCTATGTGGCGCATGACGAGCTGTTCATTGACCTTATTCTGTATCAGTTCGGCTGGGAACAGTGTTCTCCCCTGCATCAGTTCGGTCCCGCAAAGCGGAATCATTTTCTCTTTCACTATGTGCTGAGCGGAAAAGGACGGCTGGAAACCAGCGGCCAGACCTTTTATCTTGGCGCGCATCAGGGCTTTCTTCTGTGCCCCGATCAGATCAGCAGCTATTACGCCGATCCGGATGACCCGTGGAAATATGTCTGGCTGGAGTTTGACGGCTTGCGTGCCCGCGAATGCATGAAGCTCGCCGGCCTCAGTGAACATCAGCCGGTATATACACCGGTTTCTGCGGATAATACTGCAGTTCCGGAACGCATGCTGCAGATTGTGGATTCCCATGAAAAAAGCCCGATTCATCTGATCGGACTGGGGATGCTGTTTATGGATGAGCTGGTTTCCACCAGTAAGACAAGAGTCACTGAAACCCGCAGGAAGCTGCGCGATTTCTACATGCGTGAATCCCTCTCCTACATTGAAGGCAACTACCAGCGGGATCTTTCCATTGAGGAGATTGCCGATGTCAGCGGTCTCAACCGCAGTTATTTCAGCCGCCTGTTCAAGGAGACCTTCGGAAAGTCTCCTCAGGCATTTCTGATCCAGTACCGTATGAACAAGGCCGCTGAGCTTCTGAAACGGACAAAGCAGCCGATCGCGGAAATCGGCAGCTCGGTCGGCTATGACAATCCGCTTCATTTCTCACGGGCGTTTAAAAATACCCTTGGCATCTCCCCTTCCGAATACCGGAAAGAATACCGGATTTTCACCGATCAGTAACCGGTATCCGTAATCATCTTTATTACGGCAGTATAAAAGACGGAATCGCATTCACGCATGATTCCGCCTTTTTTATCCTGTTCAGATTTTCATATTCCGGATCGTTTCCGCAAGACCCTCCGCAAAGGCTTCATGCCCTTCGGGAAGATAATGGACGCCGTCATAGGACAGCTTCACATTCCAGTTTCCCGCATCCGCAAACGGAATATGCATGGTTTCCGCAAGCCTGCGGTATTCATATCCGAGTTCTTCCGACGCACGGATCTGTGAAGGATTTGAAATCCACTGTCCCTGTACAAACGGCACCGGGGATATAAGCAGAACCTTCTTCGGAAGTCCTTCCAGGAAATGCCGCATCCGTTCTGCGCATTCCTCTGCGTCCGCCTCTTCGAGCAAATCATTACTTCCCAGCATGATCACACAGCACTCATACGGTTCATACTGTTCCAGCAAGGGAACCATACTCCTTCCGTCTTTGGGAATACAGATGCCGTTCATGCCGAGATTGATGACTTCAAAGCCGGCTTCCTCAAGACGTCCGGTCCAGCGGACATTTTTCGCATAGCGGTCTGCCAGATAGGAACGGGGATCATAGCCGTAGGTATTGGAGTCCCCGATACAGATGATCTTTGTCATATTCACTCCGGCAGCCGGATCATCTCCCGGCTGATTTCAGAAATGGAAGAAGCACCGCACATGTACATCGTATCCATGAGCTCCGCTTTGATCTTGTCGAGGTAACATTCAATGCCTTCCTGACGTCCGCCGTAGTAGGCAATCAGCACCGGCCGGCAGATCAGACATGCGTCTGCGCCGATGGCCAGCGCCTTGAATACATCCAGTCCGGAACGGATGCCTCCGTCCACGAGAATCTTTGTCTTTCCCTTTACCGCATCGACGATTTCCGGCAGCACCTCTGCGGTAGCCGGGGTATCGGAAAGCACCCGGCCGCCGTGATTGGATACGATGACCGCATCCGCGCCGGCTTCGACAGCTTTTAAGGCACCTTTGACCGTCATGATTCCCTTCACGATCATCGGGAGTCCCATATATGCTTTTAATTCCTTTAAATCATTTACCGACTTTGTGCCGCCCTTGCCGCCCATCAGGCTGTTGAGATGCGGCAGACCTGCGCTGTCAA
>CAMOOA010000008.1 GCA_946621045.1 uncultured Erysipelotrichaceae bacterium | reverse complement strand
GTCCATGTAGCGGGAATAATCCGCAAGCAGGGTCAGATAATCGTCGATATCTTCCTTTTCATAGAATACAAATTCCGTAAAAACCGTTGTCAGATTGGACTGGTTTCCGGTATGCGGGTTGAACATCTCGCTGTAATCCGGATAACTGTCCAGCGCGATCGTATTTTCGAGTTCCGCTTCATACACGCGGTAGTCATACTGCTGGCGCTCATTCAGCGCATTGAAGTCATAGGAATGAAGTTTTTCCAGCGACTCTTTGCTTTCCTTAACGGAATCCTCAAATTCCTGATAAGTGACATGGCCGAGCGAGACTTCCGGTTTTTCAAGCCCCATACTGCGGTAGTCCTTGACGGAAAAGTGCATGCCTGTATAGTCGTTTTCCATCATTTCGACCCATTCGTCCTTCAGAAATTCGTCGAAGTCCTTTTCGTCGGCTTTTACCGATACCGGCTGAAAGACATTTGCCAGCATCAGCACTGACATCATTACTGCACTGATCCTGCTTATCAGTCTGTTCATTGTGTTCCTCCTTATTATTCCGAAGATTATTACGAAGACATCAGCGCAGTGATGTCCTGCAATAAAACTTTATCATATCCGCCGCACAGCCTACAGGTTCCTGCCGGCATCACGCCTTCCTCTGATCCTTCTCAAAAATCAGTTCCTCGAGCGCCTGATATAAATACTCGGGCTCCACCGGTTTGGACAGGTGTGCATTGATTCCGGCCTGAAGGGACCGCTGCACATCTTCATCAAAGGCATTCGCAGTCAGCGCGATGATCGGAATGGCTGCGGCATCGCTGCGGTCCATTGCCCGGATTGCCCGGGTCGCCTCGAGGCCGTCCATCTCCGGCATGCGGATATCCATCAGAATCGCATCATAATAGCCCGGAGCGCTCTTCGCAAAGAGATCAACGGCGATCTTTCCGTTTTCCGCATGATCCACTTCCGCATCCTTCATCATGATGACCTGTTTCATAATCTCCGCATTGATCATGATATCTTCCGCCAGCAGGATGCGCCTCCCCTTCAGGTCAGCGCGCTGCTTTATCCGGAAGAGTTTCATATTGTTCTTCCGTGCGATCCGCTCAAATTCATCCAGAACATTGGAAGCGAACAGCGGTTTTGCGAGGAAGCTGTCCACACCGATATGGAGCGCTTCATCCATGATCTCATCCCAGTTGAATGAGGTAAGGATGATCACGGTTGTCTCGTTGTCATAGCGTGCACGGATCTGCCGCGCAGTTTCCAGACCGTCCATTTCGGGCATCTTCCAGTCAAGCAGCACAAGATTGTACGGCTTCTGCTTGGTCTGCGCGACCTCAAGCATCTGAAGCGCCTCCGGACCGGAAGTGCACGTATCCGACTTGATTCCGACTTCGTCCAGAACCATATGGGCATGTTCAAGCGCGACTTCCTCGTCATCAACGATCAGTACATGCATGTCCTTCGGATTGATGAAGCTCGTCATCGGTCCCTGATGTTCACAGTTCCGCAGGGAGATCGTCACCGTGAATGTGGTGCCTTCTCCTTTTACGGAATCCACGGATATCGTTCCGTTCATGAGCGTCACGATATTTTTTGTGATCGCCATGCCGAGTCCGGTGCTGCCGTAGGTGTTGCTGCGGCCGCTGTTCTCCTGGGTAAAGGAATCAAATATTTTCGGGAGAAACGACGCATCCATGCCGATTCCGGTATCGCTGATCACAAATTTCAGGGTGGACTGGTCCTTATATACCGCAGTGCGTTCCACCGTCATCTTCACCATTCCCGGCGCTTCCGTGAATTTGATCGCGTTGCTCAGGATGTTGATCAGAACCTGCTTGAGCTTCATGTCATCCCCGATGTAATAATCGCTGACGCCGCCCAGCAGGGAACATTCATATTTCAGCCCCTTTTCCTGACACTGCGCCATGACCATCGTATTGATCTGTTCAAGCATGGAGCGGAAGGAGAACTCCTCATGCCGGAGCGTCATGCGTCCGGATTCGATCCGGCTCATATCAAGGATGTCATTGATCAGTCCGAGCAGATGCCGCGCACTCTCTCCGATTTTTGTCAGATACGTGCGGGTCTCTTCCGGCAGTGTTTCATTGCGCATCGCAAGACTGTTCAGTCCGATAATGGCGTTCATCGGGGTGCGGATCTCATGGCTCATATTAGAAAGGAACGCCGTCTTGGCACGATTTGCCTCCTCCGCTGTGAAAAGCGCATCGCTGAGCGCCTGTTTCTGCGCCATGTCCTGCCGCATCTCGGCATCAATATCCGTGAATCCGACACCGATCGCATGCACGCGGTGATCATCCCGGTCTTCCATATGCCTTACGCCCGCCATCCGCAGCATCGTATACCGTTCCAGTCCGCTGCCCACCTCAAGGAACCGGTAGGCGGTGATCGGATGCTTTATCAGTTCGGCACGGATCCGGTCGGGCTGGATGAACTCAAGGAATCCTTCCTGATACGGTCCCGCCACATGATTCCGGCAATAGGCTTCGAAGTTTTCCAGGTAGGCAAAGTGCTCTCCGAGATTCGGCGCCTCCTCAAAGTTTTTGTCCGCGAGGTAACAGATGCCTTCATCCTCATCAAGGTTTACATAATAAACGCTGCGGTAATCCGCCGAGAGCGCAACGATCATGCTGTCCTGCCGTTTCCGCTGAGCCTGTTCCGAAATCAGTTTTTCCTGCAGGGCGATCCGCTCTTCCATCTCCTGCTGTTTTGCCTCGGCAGACTTCATGCGGGAGATCTCGGTGACATCCACGCACATTCCGAGCGTGCAGAGTCTGCCCTCCGCATCCGTGAACTTCAGCTTGGTTGTCTGAAGGTTGCGGATCATACTTCCGGACGCATCCGGAACATCCTCAAAGAAGATATACGGTTCATCCATCGACAGCGCCTTGCGGTCATCCTCGACAAAGTGAGCCGCAGTTTCACGATCAAAAATATCAAAGTCTGTCAGCCCGACGACCTCTTCCGGCGACTTCCTGCCTGCATACTCCGCAAACGGCTGATTGCATGCCAGATAGACTCCGGTCGCGGCATCCTTGGAGAAGCTCATCGCCGGCATATTGGAAAGCAGCGACGCAACCGACGCCATGAGGTCCGCAAGCTTTGCGGCACTCTGCACTTCTTCGCTCAGACGGCGGTATTCATCAGCCCGCAGCGCTTCCATGGTTTCCTGATGCCTGTGCTTTTCGGTGATATCCGAAATGAAAACCACATATACGGCTCCGCATGGCTTTGTCTCCACATAATGCCCGAAGTCATCGACCCAGCGGACAGTCCCGTCCTTGCGGACAATCCGGTACTCGACATGGTCCATGCGGTCATTGTTATCGCGAATCTGATCGATCACAGACTGTGAGATCCGCTCGTAGTCTTCGGGATGAACCATACCGCGGAATGTGCCGCCGGTAAGGGCGTGAAACTCTTCGCTGTCAGCGCATCCGTAAATACGGTGCACCTCATCATTCTCGTAAACCAGTCTTCCCTGTTCATCCGCACAGTAAATGTAGAAACCGCCCGGCATGTAATGACCGATTGTGCTGATAATGGTCAGGGTGTCGTCCGTCAGTTCAATTGCTTTCATGCGCATGCATCCCAGCCTCCTTCTCAGTTTCCGCAGTTTTCAGTTCAGTCCGTGGATTGTAATTCTTCCTTCTCCGTACGGATTTGCGTATTCGCTTCCTACCGTTCCGCCAAGTTCGTCCTTTATGTAATCAATCAGCACCTGATTATCGATCTTGATCTGATCGATTTCAACGTTTTCCGGCCCCAGCATCGCAAATCCGTCGCCATGGCTCTTCATCATGAACTCATTTCCTGCGACACGGTAGGTTTTCTTCAGATCCAGCGGTTCTCCGCCGACAAGAATATTTCGGACGCGGTATTCACCGTTCACCCCCGCAAACAGCCCTTCTGTATCCGTCACGCAGGAAGAAGGAATGTCTGCCTGGATTTCATAGGTCATTCCGGCAACCTGCAGGAATCCGCCGCTCTCTCCCGGCAGTGCTTTTGCGCCCCATTCCAGCATGTCCTTGATCTGCTGGCCGGTCAGAACAGAAACGCAGATCTGGTTGGAGAACGGCATGACCGCCATTATATCTCCGTATGTAATGTCACCGGTTTTGATGGTGCTGCGGACACTGCCGCCGTTGACCAGTGCAATCTCCGCGCCGGTCTCATGCAGGATTGCGTCTGCCGCAAGATCTGCCAGGTTGGTTTCCTGCGAGCGTACGATACGCATAGGACTTCCGTCATCCTTTTTCTTCACCGGATCATAAATGACAAGATCAACATCTGTTTTTGCGATCACAATCTGTGTCGTCTTTTCAAGATCATCATAGATTTTCTGAAGCGGTTCGCTGACCTCATTCTCGATTCCGAAGAGATCTGTCGCCGGAACATCATTGTTCCAGGAATACATTCCGCATTTTATGGACCCATCCTCGCCGGAAATCCGCATATATCCGATTCCCTGCAGTTTCGTGCCGGCTGCGCTGCGGATGACCGGATTTCCGTCCCTGTCGTTCATGGTCACCTGGTCGGTGTCATGGCTGTGACCATCCAGGATGACGTCGATGCCGGACGTGCGCTCAATAATGGTCTGAAAGTTATACGGCGCGCTTGTTTCCTCGTTTCCGACATGCGCCATCAGGACAACATAATCCGCTCCTTTACTGCGTACTTCATCCACGTTTTTCTGAATTGTTTCAATGAATGCACTGCCGTCTCCGTCTTCCATAAATCCATAGATATAGTTTCCGTTTTCATCCATGAAGTATTTCGGATCGGAGGAAATCAGGGTTTCCGGTGTTGTGACACCGATAAAGGCAATCTTTTTCCCTGTGGCTTCCCTGATGATATACGGGTCAAACAAAAGTTCACCGCCTTTATTGAAGTTACAGCTGATGTACGGATGCTCTGCCATTTCCGCGAGTTCCAGAAAATTTTCCATGCCGAAATCAAATTCATGGTTTCCGGGAATCGCCGCGTCATAATGCAGGTCATTCATTATCGTGACGACCGCTTTTCCTTTTGTAAGAGTTCCGAGGGCTTCTCCCTGGATCGCATCTCCGTTATCCACAAGGAGTGTTTCAACACCTTTTTTCTCAAGTGTCTCCCGGATCTGCTGGAGTCCGACCACACCGAATCCCTGCTGGAGTCCGCAGTGAATATCACTGGTGAACAGTACTTCAATATCACCGGTCTTTTCAATTTCCGGCCGTGCTGTTTCCTGCGCCGCAGTTTCGGTCTCAGCCGGTGTAACTTCCGGTTCTTCCGGCTGCTGTACCGGTGCCGCACATCCGCCGAGCATCAGCGCAAGGGCGGAAAGTGCGTGCAGGACGCGGAATCGTCTGTTAATTGTTTTCATCTGAAAACTCCTGTTCTGATTGTCTGAATCTGATGTTTCTTGCGCCGTCTTCTGTACTCGGAAGTGTCAGGATACCGTCATTGACAAGACGGACGGCATCTTCATGTGCTTTCTCATCCCAGTCAATACCGGTCAGCTTCCAGTTGTTATTTTTCAGCGGCGTCAGAATTCCGTTTTCCACATTGCGGATGTAGTCACCGATCAGTTCACGAATGCCGCCGATATCACTGCGGATATCCATTTCCTCCAGTACGGGCAGTTCTTCCCCTTCGTGAAAGACAACACCGTAATTCAGCAGAAAACTGCCGGCACAGTAGTCATTCACAGCAATCGTGAAGCGGTCGCTGTCCTTTATGGGCGTCCCGTCCGGCCATGTCAGATGCTCAATCCGCGCACCGGGCTCATTCGCAATATTGATTTCATAATTCACACCGGAAAAGATCATGTTCATGTAATACTTGACGGACGGATTGAACGAGATCGTAAGATCGCCCGGCTGAAAAGTGTTATAGAACCGCGCACAGTATTCCATATACGTGCGAAGCTGCTTTCCGGTCATTAAAAGCTTATACAGCATGTTCGGGAACCGGTACATCCGTGCCGTATCGCATTTGCGGATCGGTCCCTCGGGAAAAAATGCCTCGAGATGAGAACACAACGGCGTCGCGGAAATATCCGCCTGGGAATAATGAATCTGAACCCGGTTGATCAGGTCAATCAATGCCGTATCTTCCAGCAGTGCCCGGGGAACACCGTTCACTTCCGGCGCTTCCGCAAGCGGACCCGTGTGCAGTTCTCCGATTACGATCTCCGCATCCTTCAGGGCGCGTTCATGATACGGCCGCATCAGCTCCATTATTTCCGGATCGGCCGGATAATCCCCGACGTTAATACTTCTTGCACTGCGGCCGCAGAGCTTCCATGCATCGTCTTTTCTTTCAAACGAGAGATCAATCACCGACATGGTCTCCGCATATGCCGCATTCTGAACCACAAGCACGTTATTGATATACATTTCCGGAATCCGGATATGTTCATGGGAAGAAATCACCAGATCAAATACCGGACATGCATTACAGATATCCGTCACGCCGGTATTCGGTACGCTGCATTCATTACTGATGCCGGCATGATACACACCGATCAGCACATCATAGGATCCCTGTATGGAATCTATGATCTTCCGTGTTTCCTCAAGCATATCCGTAACAGCACAGTCCGAAAGTTTCTGTTCATCCCAGCGTTTGATGTTATGGGAAACCATTCCGATGACGGCAATTCTGATTCCGCCGCGTTCGATAATCGCATACCCCGGCGCCAGCGGTGAGCCATCCGGCAGAAATACATTTCCGGTGAGGGTCAGCGCATTAAGATCCGCAATGGTCTTCCGCACGGTATCCATCCCGAAATCATATTCATGATTACCGGTTACCCAGATGTCGCATCCAAGCCGGTTCAGCGCCAGCACCATCGGATGAACCGGATCATTCAGAAACAGGTCGGCGGAGTTGTCCTGAATCAGATCACCTGCGTCAACATAGACGGTATGTTCCGTGCGGTATGCCTTCAGCGCGTTTGAAAGCTGCGCCATACTGCCGTTGGGCTGTTCCTGATTGATGGCATAATTCCACGGAACCATTTTTCCGTGAAGATCGCTTGTCGCAAGAATTCGAATTTCAGCTGTGTTTCCGCTCATACAGATTCCGCTCCCTTTGCGTCCTCTGGCTGACCGTAATAATTCAGGGTCAGCAGCGTGATATCGTCAAACTGGTCGGCACCGGCCGAATAGTCGTCGAGCTTCTGCCGGATGATTCTGGTCATTTCCGAGGCGCCGGGCGCTGCGGACGCCTCCACAACCGTCTGGTGAAGCCGTTCCAGTCCGAAATCCTTCACCTCTGTATTGACCGCATCTGTCGCACCGTCACTGTAGACAAACAGACGGTCGCCCGCATGAAGCTGAACTTCATAGTTTTGATACTTCGATGTCGGAATCGGTCCGAGCACCAGACCGTGCGGATCCTCCATCACTTCAAACGGCTTCTCTCCAAGCTGAAACATCGGATACTCATGGCCGCCGTTGGCCGCCGTCAGAAGTCCGGTCTTCAGATTCAGGATTCCCATCCATACCGTCACAAACATATCTGCAGGGTTGGCATCGCAGAGCGTACGGTTTACGGCCGCCAGAGTTTCCGCAGGATTGCGGGAACTGAGGGCATGCGCCTTCAGCATCGTCTTTGAGGTCATCATGAACAGCGCCGCCGGAATTCCCTTGTCCGATACGTCTCCGATCACAAGACACAGATTGTCTTCATCCAGCAGGAAGAAATCATAGAAGTCTCCGCCGACTTCCCGGGCAGGATTCATCAGCGCAAAGAGTTCATATCTGTCTGTCTTCGGAAATTCCTTCGGCAGAACACCCTGCTGTATTTCCGTCGCAATTGAAAGTTCTGCATGCAGTTTGCCTCGCTCCTCCGAGATTTTCTTCAGTTCGCCCTGCGTCTGCGAAACATTTTCCTCTAGGTGATACAGCGACTGGCTCAGATCTTCCAGTTCGTCATTCGAACGGATTCCCGGATCCTCCGGTTTTGCGGACTGGGTCGCGGAGTTCTCGGTCGTGAATTTCTCCGCATTGTCCTTGATATGAATAATCGGCTGCGTCAGCTGTTTCCGCATGACCGCAACCCCGATCAGCGCAAAGACGATCGTTTCCGCAATCATAAACAGAATGACCCGCAGAAGATGATTCCATTCTTCCTGGAGGAACAGAACGAAATCGCTTTCGCTGGTCATCCAGTAGGTGAATTCTCCGTCCCGTTCTCCGATCGGGGAAACCGAGACATTGTTGTGATAAAAGGTCCGGTTTGAACCGTAGGTGCCCGGTTCCACAAATTCCGTATAGCTGAGATTCACGGTTTTTCCGCTGTCAGCCTGTTCCGCTGTCAGGGAGTACGGCAGTTTTTCTCCCTCCAGAAGTCCGTAGTCTCTCGGCCCGAGCACAAAATAGCATGCATTATCATCACAGGCGGAGATATACGTGCTGTCAATGTCAAAAACATCCTGCATGCGGGTAAGTATGGTTCTCACACGGTATTCGAACTCCTCAAGGCCGTTTGATTCTATGACCGCATCCAGTTCCGTACGGTCCTTCCCCCACGCAGTCCGTTCACGCAGAGCCGTATACTCCGGGCTCAGCACCAGATGGGCCATTCGGGAAAGCCGCTCATCCTGAAAATAGCCGGCTGTCGCTTCCGCGATCTGTTCATTCTTTTCACTGAAACGCTTTTCTTCCTCATTGAACTGATGCGCAGTGGAATTCGCAACACTGAACAGCACTGAAAAAAAGACCAGCAGTGCGATCAGATAGTACATTCTCCGGTTAATGCTCTTTTTCCGTTTGGGCTTTGCTTGGTTTGTCATGTAAATATTATAAATTAAAACATGCGCATAAATACACGGTGCTGTCGGAAGCACAAAAAAAGAACCGGATGAATTGACTTCCGGTTCTGCCTTCTGTTTTTCTGTGTGAGTCTGCTTACTGACCGCTTTTTCTCAGCAGTTCTTCCTTGTTGAGGAGCTGTGTGAGTTCCGTACTCCGAAGCTTTTCCTCATATTCTTTTTCAGCTGCTTCAAGACGTTTCAGCAGAGCATCCAGTTCTTCGTTTTTTGTCGTTGCCATAGTATGTTCCTCCGAACCGCTGTCATTGTAGCACCCACGTCCGGAAGAACAACTCTTGATTTATTTGAAATCTCATGATTCCGCATAACCATGCGGTTTTTTGCGCTTTATTCCCCGGGTTTTGGCGAGTTGATCCGCTGAAAAACCGCTCATTTGTTTGGATATCCAACTTTTTTCAGACACGGTTGTCCGGGTCAAAGGAAATCAGTGCCCGAACGACATGCGATGCGATCATGATTCCTGCCGCCGGCGGCACAAATGCGGTCGAGCCCGGAATACTGCGGCGGGTCTTCATCTCTTCCTCCGTTCCCGCAAACAGCGGCCGCAGCGGGGGCTCCAGGGAAGTGCAGACCGTCAGGCTGCCGATGCCGCGCTTCCGCAGTTCCCGGCGCATCACCTTTGCCAGCGGATCCCCGCTTGTTTCATAAATATCCATGATCCGCAGCTGTGACGGATCAACGCGGTTTCCGCACCCCATCGACGAAATCAGCGGGATACCGCATTCCGCTGCCCGCCCGATAATATCGAGTTTTGCGGTGACGGTATCGATCGCATCCACGATATAGTCATACGCGCTGAAATCAATCTGCGCTCTGGTTTCCGGCAGATAAAAGATCGGAAATGTATTGACCGTTGTCGACGGGCAGATGTCGTGAATCCGCTCCTTTGCGGCGTCCACCTTGAGCTTTCCGATCGCGCTGCGCACCGCAAATACCTGCCGGTTGATATTTGATTCCGCCACTTCATCGTGGTCGATCAGATCAAGCGTGCCGACACCGCTGCGGGCCAGCGCTTCCGCGCAGTTTCCGCCGACGCCGCCGACACCGAATACCGCGACCCGTTTTGTACGAAGTGCTTCAACTGCGGACGGGCCGAGCACCATTGCGGTACGGACAAAGGCTTCCTCCATCAGTCAAACTCCAGGACATTGAGTCCGGTCGCTTCATCATACCGGCGGCCGGCATGACCTTCAAACGCTTCAAGAACCATCTCACAGGTGCCGGAGACTACAGCCGCATTCAGATGTCCGCCGACCGCACTTCCGTCTGCGCTTGTTGCGGAAAGATGGGCATGAAGGTATGCTTCACCATCCTTCTCACTGATCGTCCCGAACAGCGACGTCACTTCAAATGCGCCGTCCGTTTTCTTACTGTAATACTGTTTTTCCGCGACATCATATACCGCAAGATCCAGATGGTTCACCGCCGCAAGCGCGCGGAACTCGCCAAGCCGGATATTCTCCTTTTCGCAGAGTGCTTTCACTTCGGTCAGTATTTCCTCTCCCGGATCCATGCGTACCATATACCGGTTTCCAAATGCTCTGTATTCCATAATTCCAGTTCCTCTTCTGTCTCCATTATATGCCGGCATATGCTGATTCCTGTTAAAAGAAAAAGGCACTGCATGCCTCAGTGCCCGTCGTTTACCGGATAGCCTGCCTGTCCCAGCAGTTCAAGCGCTGATTGGAAATCTGCGTCCTTCACAAAGATGTAATCCGTATTGAACGTGGATACCGCAAACAGCCCGACCGCATGTTCTGCCAGGATATCCGCAATGCCCGCAAGAATGCCGGTCAGCGAAAAGTCCAGGGTTCCTGCGATCCGGAAGCCCCGCCAGCCGTCTTCCCGCGCAATCGTATTGTCCGGCACATCCGCTGTCCGGCATACGAGCGAATATTCTTCATCCGTGACTGCCGCAAACGTGAACGGACGGGTAAGATCAGCGTTGTTAAAATCCGTCAGCTGACAGACGGTAAACTGTTCACACAGCGGTTCCAGGACGATCTGTTCCGCCGGCCGTCTCATCGTTCCTCCAGCCAGTGATCAAAGAGGTATCTTCCAAGACCGTCATCTTCACACGGATATTCCGTTACCGCATCCGCGAGTTTCTTCGATGCGTCGGAGCCGTTTTTCAGACAGACGCCGTGGCCTGCCTCTCCCAGCATCTCCGCATCGTTGTCATTGTCGCCGAAGGCCATGATCTCAGCTGCCGGAATGCCGGCGTTTGCGGCGTACTGGCGAAGACCCTCGCCCTTGTTTACCCGGGGATCCATGAATTCAAGACATCCCGGTGCGGTGCGCATTCCGCGGTAGCGGTCACACGCAAGGGTTTCCGCATATGCGAGCACTTCCGCTTCCCGCTCGGGATCATAGCGGAAGAGGATATTGTTGTTGGGACGCACGCAGAGCCGCTCCTCGTCACCGTTTGTAAAGATCACTTCGGTTTTGTTGCGCTTCATGGACTCTTCCTGAAAGATATCCCGCCGCATGGCAACCATGTGTTCCTCTTCATAGATCAGCGCATTGAGATCCAGCGGCCGCATCTTCCGCAGAATCTCGCGCATCGTATCTTCGGAAAGAAGATGGAAATTCTTTACATGCGGATCATCTGCGGTCCACAGCTGGCCTCCGTTCATTCCGATGATCACATCGAACTGAAACGGAAGATTCCAGAAATCACGCATGGTGAACACCCGCTGATTGATTGCCCGTCCGGTCGCAAGACCGAGCAGAATTCCTGCCTCGTGCAGGGATTCCAGTGCTGCTTTTGTCTTCGGACCGAGCTGGCCGCCCTTCTGGCAGAGCGTGCCGTCGATATCTGCGAGCACTGCTTTGTATGGAAAACTGTTCATAACTGCTCCTCAAAAACAGAACCGGGGTTTCCGGTTTCTGTACGTATTACTGATTGTGTCCGCTGAGACTGCATACATTCTCCTGACAGCGGCAGCGGGTAAGATCATTCGTTTCCGCTTTCAGGATGACGCATTCCCCGGAAGAGCCTTCTTCCGTGAAATACCGCTTCCGGAAAAATCCGATATCCGGATGGCCGGCAGGCAGAACCACGCGGAATTCCCGGATGCCGTGGGCACCGGCTTCTTTGGCAATCTGTTTGAGAACCGCCGAGCCGTATCCGTCATTGCGCATGTCGCCGAGTATCATCAGCCAGAGATCCGCGCGGTCCTGCGCGGTGCGCCGATAGCCGGTATCCCCGACAAAATATCCGCAGCCGTCGCAATAGACCAGACGATAACAGGTCTCGTCAGCGTCCGGCTCGCTCCAGCGGTCTTTCCATGCGGAAGGATCCTGGTCCGGCAGAATGCGGATTCCCGTCACCGATGCCCGGTTCTCCAGCATTTTCTCATGAAACTGCAGTTCCTCTTCACTTTCTGGTATGATCAGATCCGGCATAATATCACCCTCCCGTTTCAGAATTTTACTGCGAAAACGGGCATATGCCGAACCATATGCCCGTTATGCAGAATCATTCAAGTTCAAACGCACCGGTATAGAGCTGGTAGTACTGGCCCTTCATCGCAAGCAGTTCTTCATGCGTGCCGCGTTCGATCACGCGTCCGTGATCCAGCACAAGAATGACATTGGCGTTCTTGACGGTGGAAAGACGGTGCGCAATGACAAATACCGTACGTCCTGCCATCAGCGCATCCATGCCCCGCTGAACGATCTGTTCCGTGCGGGTATCGATGGAAGAAGTCGCCTCATCCATGATCATGACCGGAGGATCTGCGACTGCCGCCCGCGCAATGGCAAGCAGCTGGCACTGTCCCTGGGAAAGATTGGATCCGTCCCCGTCCAGCATTGTCTGATATCCCTGCGGAAGGTTTTTGATGAAGGAATGCGCGCCGGCAAGTTTCGCCGCTGCGATGCATTCCTCATCCGTTGCGTCGAGCCGTCCGTAGCGGATGTTCTCCATGACGGTTCCGGTAAAGAGAACCGTTTCCTGAAGAACAATACCGAGCGATCTGCGGAGCGCGGATTTCTTGATCTTGTTGATGTTGATGCCGTCATAGCGGATCTTGCCGTCTTCAATATCGTAGAACCGGTTGATCAGATTCGTGATGGTTGTCTTTCCGGCACCGGTGGCGCCGACAAACGCAATCTTCTGACCCGGCTTTCCGTAGAGCGTGATATTGTGCAGGATCATCTTGTCCGGATTATATGCGAAGTCCACATCGAAGAACCGGACATCGCCGCGCACTTTTTCATAGGTGATGGTACCGTCCGCCTGGTGCGGATGTTTCCATGCCCAGATTCCGGTCTTCTCTTCCGTTTCCTCGAGCACGCCGTTCTTTTCCGTCGCATTGACGAGTGTTACATAGCCGTTGTCGGCCTCCGGTTCCTCATCCAGCATCGCAAAGATCCGTTCGGCTCCCGCAAGACCCATGACAATGGAATTGATCTGCGGACTGACCTGCTGGATCATACCCGCAAACTGCCGGGACATGCCGAGGAACGGTACGACCACAGCGATCGAGATCGGAAGTCCGGAGAGCGACAGGTTCGCCACATTGTATTCAATGAGCAGACCGCCGACCACTGCGACAAGCACGTAAATGATGTAGCTGACGTTGTTGAGAATCGGCATCAGCGTGTTGGAATAGCGGTTGGCATTGTACGCCGCTTCATACAGGGCATTGTTCGCCTCGTCAAACGCCGCCTCCGCCTCGTCCTCATGGTTGAACACCTTGATAACCTTTCCGCCGTTGATCATTTCCTCCACAACGCCTTCCGTCGCCGCAACATATTTCTGCTGGGCAATGAAGTAGCGGGCTGACTTTCCGCCGACCGTCCGTGTGATAAAGATCGACACAAATGATCCGAGGATAATGACCAGTCCCATCCAGATGCTGTAATACATCATGATGCACAGAATCGTTGTGATTGTGATCATGGAAATCATCAGCTGCGGGAAGGACTGCGAGATCATCTGCCGCATCGAGTCAACATCGTTGGTATAGTACGACATGATCGATCCGCGCTTGTTGGTGTCAAAATAACGGATCGGAAGCTTCTCCATGTGCGAGAACATTTCATCGCGCAGCTTTGCGAGCGTTCCCTGCGTGAAGAATGCCATCAGCTGATTGTACAGCACATTCGCAAGCAGCGAACCGCCGTACAGCATGGCAAGGGTTGTGACATTCTTCGCAACATCCGGCTGCACGGTCTCCCAGCCAAGCCCCTGTTCCCATGCATTCTGGATGATGGCAATCACCCTCTGCTGGAAGATGGAAGGAATCGCGGAAATCACCGCGTTGATGCAGATGAGGACCATGATGAACGGCAGCAGTTTCGGATAATACTGAAACAGCATCCGGATCAGCCGCAGGATCGTCCCCTTGCGGTTCGGTTTTCTCTTCTGACTCATGCGGCCGCCTCCGAAACAGTCATTTCTGTTTCATCGCTGTCCTGACGGTTCTGCGAGAAGTAAACCTCTCGGTAGATTTCATTTGTCCTGAGAAGTTCCTTGCTCGTACCGATCGCATTGATTCTTCCGTTGTCCATGACAATGATCCGGTCAGCGTCTTCCACGGAGGAAGTACGCTGGGCAATGATGATCTTTGTCGTGGAAGGAATATATTCTTTCATCGCTTTGCGGATCAGCGCATCTGTGCGGGTATCAACCGCAGAGGTGCTGTCATCCAGAATCAGAATCTTCGGCTTTTTCAGAAGTGCGCGCGCAATGCACAGACGCTGTTTCTGACCGCCGGACACATTGGTTCCGCCCTGTTCGATGTAGGTGTCATATCCGTCCGGCATCTTGTCGATAAACTCATCGGCGCAGGCCAGTCTGCATACATGCTTTACTTCCTCATCATCCGCATCTTTGTCTCCCCAGCGGATGTTTTCCGCAATCGTTCCGGAGAACAGGACGTTCTTCTGAAGCACCATCGCGACGGAATCGCGGAGCACTTCGAGATCATAGGTGCGGACATCGTTTCCGCCGACCCGGACACTGCCTTCCGCAACGTCATACAGACGCGGAATCAGCTGGACCAGGGAAGATTTGGAGGAACCGGTTCCGCCGATGATTCCGATGGTTTCACCGGAGCGGATGTGCAGATTGATATCGTCCAGCACCGGGTTCTCGGAGTCCCTGAAGTAACGGAATGTCACGTGGTCAAAGTCAATGGAGCCGTCCGGAACTTCGGTGACCGGATGTTCCGGATTCTGAATCGTGCTTTCTTCGCGGAGCACTTCACAGACACGCTGCGCGCTTTCCGCAGAGAAGGTGATCATGACAAAGATCATCGACAGCATCATCAGACTCGAGAGAATCTGAAAGCTGTAGGTAAGCAGTGTGGAGAACTGGCCGATGTCGAGCGCGGTTCCGTTTGTCGTAATGATGCGCTTTGAACCGACGGACAGCACAAACAGCATGACCGAATAGAGACACATCTGCATCAGCGGGCTGTTGAGCGCAAGGATGCGTTCCGCCTTCGTGAAGATCTTCCGGATATTCTCGCTGGCGTCATGGAACTTTTCCGTCTCATAGTCTTCCCGGACAAAGGATTTGACGACACGGATGCCCTTGATGTTTTCCTCGACCGATTCGTTCAGCGCATCGTACTTCGGGAAGCCGGCCTTGAACAGCGGCATGGTCACCCGTGCGACCGCATAAAGACCGATGCAGAGTACCGGCATTACCGCAAGAAAGATCACTGCCATTGAACCGCCCATGTAGAAGGCCATGGCAAAGGAAAAAATCAGATTGAGCGGCGCACGGATCGCAGTCCGGATGATCATCATGAATGCCATCTGGATATTCTGAATGTCCGTCGTCAGACGGGTTACCAGGGATGCCGAGCTGAACCGGTCTATATTCGCAAAGGAGAACTGCTGGATCCGGTAAAACACGTCATGCCGCAGATTCCTCGCAAAACCGCAGCTGCTTCTGGCACAGGTAAGGCCCGCAAGATAGCCGAACAGCAGTGAAGCCATCGACATCGCCAGCAGGATCCATGCATAGTGCAGAATGCGGTCAATTCCGCCGCCTGCTTTCACTTCGTTTACCAGCATGGCGATGGTATAGGGAATCAGCGCCTCAAAAATCACTTCTCCGATGACCAGAAACGGGGTCTGAAGCGCCGGTTTCCGAAACTCTCGTACACTCCGGTAAAGCTGCCGTATTGTATTCAAACAGGATCACCTTCTTTCATATAAAAAATATCGTTTGAATTCTAACATAACCGGACCGTTTCCGGTATCTGTCCGCATCTGCGTTTTTTACCTGTAAAATATACAGTGATGAAACACCCGCAGCCGATTCCGAAAATTTATTCCCTGCCGGTGGATCCGCGTCTTCTCGTGAAAGAAGAATGTCTGAAAAAAGCCGCGGAAATCCGCCGGGAAGGAAAGCTCGTACACCTCAGCGAACGCGATATCGCCCGTGAGCTCTATTTTCATGCGTCCGTATATTTCCTCTGCCTGCGTCTGCGTCCGGTTCTGCATCTGAAAAGCGTCATGGAGCACGCCGATCCGATCGATCTTTCCGATGCGGGCGACACGGCATTCCGCACCTTCTGTTACAGACTGTTCTGGCTCCTTCCGGGCAGAAAGAAAACCGGATCAATTATCTGAACCGGTCATACATCCACTTCATGGATTCCGCTGTTTCCTTCGGGCCGACTTCCGGCTCCAGCGACAGCACCCCGGTATAGCCGAGGGCGTCAAGCTGCGGCAGAAGGTCATCGTAATCAATGTCTCCCGTTCCGGCAGACACATGCACAAACGGCTTTGGCTGCACAGACGGATCATAGTGATAGTTCTTGACATGGACGTGCGCAATATACGGCGCAAGCTCCCTGACTTCCTTCTTCAGGTTCCAGGACAGATACCGTTCCGGGACATTTTCTTTTACTGCCCGGTAGGAGTTTGCCGGATCATACAGCAGTCTTACATTCGCACGGTCCGTCCGCCGGATCAGTTCCAGCGTCATTTCACCCTTGGGAAGATGTGAATACGGGCAGTTCTCCACCGCAAGGGTTACCGCATACGGTGCCGCAATATCGGAGGCTTCCCGCATTGCGGAAACAATCTGCGCCATGTCCGCTTCATCTCCGAAGGGCGGCTTCCGGTTGTCCGGAAACCGGAACGGAAACAGACGGATCACCGGCGCTTCCAGTTCCGCGGCGATCTGACACGCCCGCTCCAGCCGGCGCAGATGAACATCTCTTCCGCCTTCGGTGACATGAAATGATTCGTTGAATCCCGTCACATGATCCTGCGGATACAGCGGGCAGACGAAGTACACGGTCGTCGCAAGACCGGCAGCCTTCAGACCGTTTTCCTTCAGCAGGTTCTTCACATGGGCTGTTTCCGCCGCATCCAGTTCTTCAATCGTCTTATCGTAAATATTATGCAGTTCCATATATTCATAACCGGCTTCCCGGATCTTCGGGAACGCCTCTTCCGGCCGGTCACTGATCTGATCTGAAATAATGGAAAGTCTCATCGTCCGCCGCCCTCCCGTTTTACCTGTTATTCTCCGTTCCCGGAAACATCGCAAGCAGCTCCGAAAGATGATGGATCTGCGTCACTTCCGAAAACCGGCAGTCCCGTTCTCCGTGCGGCCAGATCCAGATCGGCTTCATCCCGGAAAGATGGGCGCCGTAGATATCGCGGCTGAACATATCGCCGACAAAGGCGCACTCCTCCGGCTTCACACCGAGTTTCTCCGCCGTCATGCGGAAGATCTTCGGATCCGGCTTGCGGGTATCCGTATCGCCGCTGACGGTAATCACATCCATTACACGGTCAAGACCGCATTTATTGATTTTCCGATGCTGGCCGAAGGAATCTCCGTTGGACAAAATTCCCACCAGATATCCGCGCCGCTTCAGTTCCTCAACCGTCGGCATCGCATCATCATACAGCACGACATTTTCCCACTGGTGTTCCGGCCAGTACTCCGGGAAATCTTCCCCGAGATCGACACCGTGCATTTTCAGAACCCGGTCACGGACATACTGTTTCGGCACATCGCCGTGCTGATCATAAATCAGCGCCATCTGAATTACCGTTTCCTTCAGCCACGGATCCGCATCCGGCATGATTTCCTCAACCCGCTTCGTATAGGTGCGGTGAGAATACTCCTCACGGTTTCCGAGGGTATCGTCAAAATCAAACAGTATCGCTTTGATCGTCATATTCATGTTCCTCATCTTCCGGTTCGGCCGGACGGTATATCCGCTTCCCTCTGATCTGAAGCGACTCCAGCAGAACCGGTTTCGCCGGACGGAATGTTACGGCCGGCACTTCAATATCCTCAAACTGTATCCTTCCCTGTTTTCCGCGCACAAGCGTGATGTGCGGAAGGAAGTCCTTTTCATCAAAACCGATTCCTTCCTTCCGGTATGCCTCGCTGAGCGTTCGGCGCCATGCGCTAAGCGCTGCGCAGTCTGCGGCGGCATATACTACCTGATCGCCGCGGTTTCCATGAAACCGGACCAGACGGTCGAATGTCAGGGAACATTCCGGAATCGGATGCACATCCAGAACAGCACGGATCTTCTGCATCGTCCTGCGGTCCTGTTCTCCGAAATAGTGTATGGTCACATGGTAGTTTTCGCGCGGCGGATAGCTCCCTTCGGAACGTGACCTGAGAAGTTCGGAAAGCCGGACTGCCGCATCGGCTGCCTCCCCGGATATATACAGCGCTGTAAACAGAATCATAACCGAATCTCCCCGCGGAACAGTTTCCGGACATATGCCTGATACAGTCCGGTGTTTTCACAGAATGAACTTGCATGCACACCGTGCGGAATCAGAAGCAGTTCCTTCGGTCCGCCGCACGCGGCGTAGTTTTCCTTTGTATTCTGCGGCCAGACAAAGTGATCGTCTTCGCCGTGAATAAACAGCGTCGGGATCGTATTGTCCGGCAGAACGCGCCTTGCGTCGGCATCCGAGAAGCGGAACTTCGCCAGCAGAATACAGTATATCTGAAGAATGTCCAGCAGCGGAACCGGCGGCAGATGAAATGCCTGCCGCGACTGTGCCGCAAGAATACTGCGGACCGAGATAAACCCGCAGTCCGCAATGAAGCCCTTCACCGCTTCCGGCAGACCGGTCACCGATGAAAGCAGAACTGTCGAAGCTCCCATGGAGATTCCGTACAGACAGATCGGAAGATCCGGATGTGTTTCTGCCGCGAAGCGTGCCCAGTCCCGGACATCCAGTTTTTCCTTCGCGCCGAATGTGGTATAGTTCCCCTCACTGTTTCCGGATGCACGCTGTGTGATAAACAGCACATCGCACCCTTCTTCATGAAGCCATCTGCCCTGCGACGCAAAATCATGTTTTGCGGCTCCGCGGTATCCATGCACGCAGATAACCAGCCGCTCCGGCCGGTCACAGTGCAGATACTGTCCGTACAGCTTCAGCCCGTCATGTGAAGTAATCCATACCTCTTCCATCGCCTGTTTTTCAAACCACTGTACGTCCGCCTCATGCCGGGCGCGGTACTTTGCCCAGGCGCGAAGATCCGGATGTTCTTCCGTGATGCGCGGCTTGCCTGGCATTGCCAGGCCTTCCCGCGTCATCGTGTAGCGGAAAAAGATCCATCCGGCGATGAAGAGAAGAACCAGTAAAACCGTAATAATCAGACCGACCTGCATATGGCATATTGTATCATCAGCGGATTTGTATCTGTTATGATTGTTTCAGCGGAGACAGAATATGATTCAGATTGCAGTAATCGGCCCGGGGAATATCAGCCACCGCTTTATGGAAGGCATGAAGCATCTTTCGAATGCGCGTGTAAGCGCGTTTGTATCGCGGCATCCCGATCAGGTAAGGGACTACGCGGCAGAATACGGCGTTGCCGCTGTCGGAACGGCGGAAGAAATTCTTCTGAAGAACGGCATCGATGCGGTGTATATTTCAACCCCGAACCACGTGCATAAGGAACAGATCGCCTTCTGTCTCGAGCGCGGCATCCATGTGCTGTGCGAAAAGCCGATTGTCCTTACCGTCTCTGACTATCAGGAACTCCTCGCGCTTGCGCATGCGCGCGGCCTCGTGCTGATGGAAGCGCAGAAAACCCTGTATACGCCGACCTATCAGGCCATCAGGCAGGTGGTCCGGGACGGAACGCTGGGCACGGTCACAAAAGCAGAAGCCGGCTTCTGCCGGAAACATATCCTTCCGGATGATGCATGGCGCATGACGGTTCCGGGTAAAGGCGCGCTGTATGATGTCGGATGTTATCCGCTGGCTGCGCTGTTCGGTCTTTTCGGATGCGGCTTTCAGGAACTGGGACGCAGTGAGACGTTCCATCACGATACGGATGTCGGCGGCGTGATCCGCCTCTCGGACGGAACGCTGCCGATTGAGGCGCACTACTCAATGATCGAGGACGGTCTCTGCGCTCTGAATATCACCGGCACAAAAGGAACCCTGCACTGCCACGAATTCTGGAAGGCGGATTCCTTTACCGTTACCGCTGACGGCACGCCGGAAACTTTCACATTTCCCTTTGAAAGCGAGTTCTCGTTTGAAGCACGCCGCTTTGCGGAACGGATCGAACGGGGCAAGACCGCTGACGAAGAACAGGAGCGAATCACCAGCTCCGTACTGGAAATCCTGGAAAGATAACGTACAATGTTAGTACATTGCGACAGAAACGGAGGAAGCGCATGGCAAATAAAGTGTGTGATTTCTGTCTGGAAGAGGGACGGGGACTGTTTCATCAGCCGGAACGCCTGCCGGACGGACATTATATCTGCAAAAAATGCCGGAAGATCATCACTTCCTATGACCTTCAGGTTAAATATGATCTTTTTCAGTTGCTTGTGACCTCACAGCCGCACATGCAGGAGATGATGATGGGTGACTATCTTGAACATCACCGTGCTCACGATGCAATCGCCAAGTATTATCCGATCACTCCGATGGTTCTGCATAAAGGAGAACATGTGGTCAACATGCGGAAGGCAGTCATCACCGTTGACCGCGGCGATATTCCTTCCGATCCGGCGGTCACCCGCATCGGCGACATCGGCCGCAGACAGATTTCAAATATTCCGAGCGCAAAATCCGCATCGGGTTCTGTCGATGTGGAAGGCACATTATACGAAACCGACGCGGCACTGTATTTCCTCTCTGCCAACTTCATCAACTGTCACCGGCTGACATCGGTCATTTCCGAGCACATCGACAAAGATGCAGTGCATGTTCTGGAACACGGCAGACAGTACACGTACAAAACACCGCATGCGGATCTGTTCCATCTGCGGTCCATGTTCTACCATATGGCAATCGCAGCCACGGAAAACCGGGAAAAGAGTCTGGTCTATCTCGCAAGCGAAAACACCATGACGCTGAAATCCGGAAAATACAGCGTTCCGAAGAATCTCAAGAGCGGAACCTACTGGGTGAATCCGGTTGATGACGCCTCGCTTCATGTCCGCGACGCCAACGGCAGAGTGCGCCGGGTCAGCAGCGGACGGCTTCATATCGACAACGGGTCGATGCTGGAAGTGGACGGACAGTATGAGGTCCGCTACAACAAACGTGAAGAGGATCCGGAAAGCGGCAATACCATTACCGCTGGTGCTCTCTCAAAGACATCTCCCGTCCGGAAATAAGTTAAAATCTGCAGTTCAGGACCGGTTCTGTGAAACCGGTCCTTTTCCTTGTGTTAAGAAAAAAGCTATCTGAATTTGGTTGGGGTGCGGCACCACCTCCGCAAAAGCACGGGGTGAT
>CAMOOA010000007.1 GCA_946621045.1 uncultured Erysipelotrichaceae bacterium | reverse complement strand
AACCGGTTTCGGAGGTTTTTTTATATGTCACTTTTGTCTGTTGTAGTGCCCTGCTATAACGAAGAGGAAACCGTTGAACTGTTTTACGACGCGTTAACGAAGGTCCTGAATGACATGGACCTGGAATATGAAATTCTGTTTGTGAATGACGGCTCGAAGGATGCGACGCTGGAAAAGCTGAAGGGTCTGTATGACCGTGCCGGCGGATGCGTGAAGATCATCGACTTCAGCCGCAACTTCGGCAAGGAGAGCGCCATGCTGGCGGGTCTGCGGGAAGCAAAGGGGGATTTTGTGACGGTAATGGATACCGATCTGCAGGATCCGCCCGAGTATCTTCCGAAGATGTTCGAAGTTATGGAAAAGAACGGCGATGATGTTGTCGGAACACGGCGCGTCACCCGGAAGGGAGAACCGAAGATCCGCTCGTGGTTTGCACGCCAGTTTTACAAACTGATCAATCGTTATACGGAAGTTGAGATCGTTGACGGTGCACGGGATTTCCGTCTTATGAAGCGTCAGGTGGTCGACAGTATTCTGTCGCTTGAGGAGTACAACCGGTTTTCCAAAGGTCTCTTTGTATGGGTCGGCTATAAATGCGAATATCTCGAGTACGAAAATGTGGAGCGGGTTGCCGGAGAAACCAAATGGTCGTTCTGGAAACTGTTCCGCTATGCCTTTGACGGCATCATCGAGTACACCGACATGCCGCTTTCCATCGCATTCTGGGCCGGCGGATTTCTGACGGCTGTAATGGGAATTGTTCTGCTTGTGCAGCTGATCTGCATCCTGTTCGGCGCCAGCATTACATTCCAGGCGCTTCTGATCTGTCTTGTCCTGTTTATGGGCGGCGCGATTCTGCTGGCAAGCGGTATTCTCGGAGAATATCTTGCCAAAACCTACGACGAAGTACGCAAACGTCCGCATTACATCGTAAGGCGGAAATACGAGTAAGGAGGTCCGTATGTCCCAGCATAAGGAACAGCCGGTAAAAAAGAAAAAAACGGCGGTACGGCGGACAGCCCCGGCCGCTTCTCAGAAGACAGCGCACCGCAAGATCAACCAGTATCTGATGTTTGTCATGCTGGGAGTCTGCGTTGTGACGATTCTTGCGCTGATCATCAATACCATACGTGTCGTGCGGGCCAGCAGTGTGGCCAATCAGGGCACGACTGAGGGAATGACTGCGAATACCGGGCAGTCCATGAAGAATGATGTCTATATCATCGGAAACAATCCGACCGATGTCGAAAAGGAATACTTTCAGAAACTGACGGACGCCCTGAAAGCGCAGTCGCCGGAGGAAATCGCGGAGGCGGTCGTATACAACTTCGTCTCCGACTATTTCACCTGGACAAATAAGGACGGCAACTACGAAGTCGGCGGTCTGCAGTACATCTATGCGGAAAAGTATTCCAAGTTTGAAGAGTGGAACCGCTGGTATCCGAACTCCGACATGGATCTTTACATCTCGCAGTATGGAAGAGCCAATCTTCCGCAGGTGAAAGCGATCACCACGGAGGTTCCGACTTTCCGCACCGATGATTTCACCGTCCAGAGCGTAGATCCCGCAAAGACTTTCCCGTGCTATCAGGTACAGGTTGCGTGGACCTATGAGGATACCACGGTCAATACTTCGGATTTCCCGAACCGCATGCGGTTTCAGGTCGTTGATCATGACGGCCGGTATGAGATCGTTGAGTTCTATGACATGCCTTCCGTTGAAGCCTGGGAAGCAGAGAACGGCGGATCCGACAGCACCGCTGCGCCGGAGTCATCCGCGGATCCTTCGGCTTCCGCATCGCCCGATGCCAGCGCTTCGCCGGCGGCAGGAAGTGAGGGTTAAACCATGGCATATCAGAAGAGTTCAAAACGGTTTAAATCCGACATTACCAATCTGAATATCGGCGTCACCGTACTTGCGGTGATCGCCAATCTTGCGGTCGTATTCACACTGTTCAACGCCACCCGCTTTTCCAATCTCAGCGGGCAGACGTTCATTCTTGTCAATGTACTTGCGGTAATCCTGCTTGTCGCGATGAACGTGGCAATCATGATGGGTATCCGCACAAAGCTCAAGCCGGTATACTTTACCGGCGTTGCCCTTGCGGTGATATTCCTGCTGATCGGTCTTTACGGCGGATATGCGCTGTCACGGGTAAATAAAAATGTCGACAAGATCACCGCGGCAACGACTACGGAGTCTGTCTCCACCAGTCTTGTCGTCTATTCCGATTCCGGTTCGCAGACGCTGACGGAGATCTCCCAGCTCAACGGAAAGACCGTCGGCTACGCTGTCGGAACCCATACGGCGGAACTCGGCAAGTCACGGATCGATGCGGAAAACATCCCGGTGTCCTATGAGGAATTCCAGGATTATTCCTCACTGATCCTTGCGCTGTTCAACGAACAGATCGACTGTGCGGTGCTGCCTACCAATTATCAGAACATGTTCGGCAATGAAGCCGGCATGGAAGGGTTCCTTACGAATACGGCATCGATCCTGGACTTTGAGGAAAAGATCACGGTCGAGAATACGACCGGTTCCGACAAGGATCTGACAAAGGATCCGTTCACCGTTCTGCTTATCGGCAGCGCGGACGGACTTTCGGACACAATGATTCTCTGCAGTGTCAATCCCATCAGTATGAAAGTCACGATGTCCAGCTTTGCGCGTGACTCCTATGTTCCGATCACCTGTTACGGAGGCAATTCCTCCAAGCTGAACGCAGCGCATGCGGTCAGCCGCGACTGTCTGATTGCGACAATCGAGAATCTTTCCGGGGTGAAAATCGACTATTACGTGGATACCAACTTCAAGGGTGTTGTCGAAGTGGTCGATGCGCTCGGCGGAATCGTCGTGGACAGCCCGATCGAATTTGTCGGACAGAATTCCGACAGCGAGCGCGGCTCCTATACGGTCTGGGTTCCGGCCGGCAAGGATGTTCTGCTCAACGGTGAGCAGGCGCTTGCCTTTGCCCGGGAACGTCATCTGTTTTCGACCGGTGACTTTGCCCGCCAGGAACACCAGCAGGAAGTGATTAACGCCATTCTCCGCAAGATCATGCGTACGCGTGACATCAACACGCTGCTCAACGTCATGGATGCGGCAGGCGATAACATTCAGACAAACATGTCTCTCCAGCAGATGACCGGATTCATGAACTATGTCCTCCAGAAGGCCAACCGTTACTATGACCAGGAGCACGTAGAAAAGATCGTCCTCATGCAGGGATCGCGGGTTACCGGATACTCCAGCGGCCTCTGGGATGAAGGCCTTCAGATGTCTCTGTATATCTACCGTCTCTGGCAGGGTTCGCTTGCGGATACCCGCAAGGCGATCGAGCGCAATACGGATATGACAACTCCGATCGCGCATGAACCTTCGCTCCAGTGGTCGGTAAACTGGGACTTCTACTATCCGACGATCTCGGCGGAAGTTTATAACGAAACCATTATTGCAAGTGATGTCCCGACAACCATCGGCAACTATGTAGGCCGCAACGTCGGTACACTGCAGTCCTTCTGTGATGCGCAGGGCATCCCGCTGTACATCAGCTATGTGGCTGATCCGACACAGGCGGAAGGCACGATTCTCTCGCAGAGTGTGGCTGCGGGCACTTCGATCGGCAGTATTTCCGAAGTCTCCGCGACGGTTGTTCAGAACAGCGCGCCTGTTCAGACACCGACCAACGCGGCAGAGATCCATGATCCAAATTCCTGTGCGGCACTCGGCTTCTTCTGGTCTGACAATGCCGGATGTTTCAATACCGAAGCAGAAAAGAATGCGGCGGATGAGGCGGCAGCCCAGGAAACACCGGAACCGACACCGGAAGAGACCGCAACACCGACTCCTGAAACAAAGCCGTTTGCGTCGGAAGTCCATGACAGCAACTCCTGTACAGGATACGGATATATCTGGTCTTCCGTTGTCAATGCCTGCTATACCACGCAGGATGAGGCAACGGCTGCGGAACAGGCTCACCAGGCACAGCAGGCAACACCGACGCCGGAAGCGACTCCGACACCGGAAATGACACCTGAGGCTACGCCTGAAGCGACTCCTGAACCTGCGCCCGAACCGACACCGGAACCAACGCCTGAATCAGTTCCGGAACCGACTCCGGAACAGGTAACAGATCCAACTCCGGATGCTGTTGATCAGGCGGCACCGGACGCTGCTGTCGACGGTGGTACTCCGGCAGATGGCGGAGAAGCCACAGCGGGCTGATACATTGTATTAAGAATTAAGGATACTCCGTACGGGCAGCGTGGACTGTCTGACGGAGTATCTTTTTAACAGGAAGGGAAGATCAGAAACAGTGATTTCCAAGTCCGGAATACAAAACCGGTATGTATGTTAGAATAGGAACGGCTGAAGGAGACGCGAATGAAAGGTATTATTCTTGCGGGCGGAAGCGGGACACGTCTGTATCCGCTGACAAAAGTCACATCAAAACAGCTTCTGCCGGTTTATGACAAACCGATGATTTATTATCCTCTGAGCACGCTGATGCTGGCGGGGATAAGGAATATTCTGATTATTTCCACACCGCAGGATCTGCCGAATTTTGAGCGTCTGCTCGGTGACGGCAGCCAGTTCGGTGTTTCCTTTTCCTATCAGGTCCAGGAAGTTCCCAACGGGCTTGCACAGGCATTTGTGCTCGGTGAATCCTTTATCGGCAATGATGATGTCTGCCTGATTCTCGGCGACAATATCTTCTACGGAAATAAATTCGGGACGATGCTGAGGGAGAGCGTTGCCAATACGGTAAACACCCATCATGCGATGATCTTCGGACAGTATGTCAATGATCCGGAGCGCTTCGGCGTAGCCGAGTTTGATCATGAGGGAAAGGTGATTTCCCTTGAGGAAAAGCCGGAACATCCCAAATCAAATTACGCGGTTGTCGGTCTGTATTTTTATGACAACCGGGTCGTTGAATATGCCAAGCAGCTCAAACCCTCCGCGCGGGGGGAGTATGAGATTACCGATCTCAACCGTATCTATCTTGAAAAGGGCGATCTTGACATCACGGTATTCGGACGCGGTTTTGCCTGGCTCGATACCGGAACGGTGGAATCACTGTCCCGTGCCGGCGAATACGTCAAGATGGTCGAGGAAGTGCAGGGCATCAAGATCTCCGTACCGGAGGAGATTGCCTATTACAACAACTGGATCGATGACGCTGCGCTCATGAAGGCGGCGGAAAACTACGGAAAGAGTCCGTACGGCGATCATCTGCGCAGAATTCCCAAGGGGAGTTTTCAGACTGCGCTCAACCGGAGGAGTTCAAAGTAATTCATGCGTGTAATTATACTTGGCTGCGGCTATCTCGGATATAATCTGTACGAACTGCTGAAACAGCGCTTTGAAACAGAACTCTGGGGGATTGAAAGCCCGTATTCTCCGCTGGTTCCGGAGATGATCAATGTCAATGCATTCGATCCCGGCGCCATGGCGGAACAGAATCTGAAAGACGCTGTCGTCATTGATGCGATCGGGCTGATCGCAAACAATGCGAGCGCGGAGAATGAGGAAGAGGCGCTGAACCGTCTCTATATTCCGTACAGCCGGCTGATCACCTCGCTGAAACTCGGCGGTGTGAGCCGCTTCGTCTTTTTTTCGAGCGGCGGCACGATCTACGGCAATACCGACCTGCCCATTTCGGAAGACCATCCGATCGCGCCGATGAGTCTGTATGCCAGATCCAAAGCGGGCATTGAAGACCTGATCCGGAAATCGGATCTGCCGTATCTGATCCTGCGTCTGTCCAATCCGTACGGCGGATATCAGATCGCGGAGAAGAAACAGGGCGTGATCCCGATTCTGATCCGGCGTGCTCTGCGGAACGAACCGTTTGAAATGTATGTGAGCGGGGATTCCGTACGGGACTATTTCTATATCAGCGACCTCGGACAGGCGGTGACCGGACTGCTGGAATGCGGTGCGGTCAATGATACGGTCAATGTGGGAAGCGGACAGGGAACCAGTCTCCATGAGATCATCCGGCTGGTTCAGGAGGCAACGGGAGAAACGGTATCGATTATACAGAAGGCATCGGAGATGCCGGTTGTGCAGTCGATCGTTCTGAATATTGACAAACTGAAGCGGCTTACCGGCTATGAACCGGCCGTATCGCTTCGGGAAGGAATCGCAGAAGAGACTCTGCGCATTAAAAAGGAGACAGAAATATGAAGATTCTTGTGACCGGCGGAGCCGGGTTTATCGGCGGCAACTTTGCCCATCTGATGGTAAACAGATATCCGGAAGACCAGATCGTCGTGCTTGATGCTTTGACCTACGCAGGCAACCTTGAAACCCTGGCGCCGGTAATGGACAAACCGAATTTCAAATTTGTCAAAGGGGATATCACGGACCGTGATTTTATCGATCAGCTGTTTGCGGATGAGAAATTCGACATTGTCGTAAATTTTGCGGCGGAAAGCCATGTGGACCGTTCAATCGAGGACCCGGGAATCTTTCTGCGCACCAATATTCTCGGTGTGCAGACCCTGATGGACGCCTGCCGGAAATACGGCATTCAGCGGTATCACCAGGTCAGCACGGATGAAGTATACGGAGATCTTCCGCTTGACCGGCCGGATCTTCTGTTCCGGGAGGATACGCCGATTCATACCAGTTCCCCGTACAGTGCCTCCAAGGCATCCGCGGACCTTCTGGTTCTTGCGTATCACAGAACGTTCGGACTGCCGGTAACGATCAGCCGCTGTTCAAACAACTACGGACCGTATCACTTCCCGGAGAAGCTGATTCCGCTTGTCATTTCAAGAGCCCTGGCAGATGAGTCCATTCCGGTATACGGCGAAGGCGCCAACGTCCGTGACTGGCTCTATGTCAACGATCACTGCACGGCGATCGATCTCATCATCCGCAGAGGACGCGACGGTGAGGTCTACAACATCGGCGGACACAATGAAGTGTCCAACCTGGAAGTCGTCAAAACGATCCTGAAGGCGCTGGGCAAGCCGGAGAGCCTGATTCACTTTGTCAAGGACCGTCCGGGCCATGACCTTCGCTATGCGATGGATCCGACCAAGATCGAGACAGAGCTCGGCTGGGAGCCGGAATACAACTTTGAGACCGGTATCCGGAAGACGATCGACTGGTATCTGAACAACCGGGACTGGTGGGAACATATCGTCAACGGGGAATACCGGAATTATTACGCAAAGATGTACAGGGACCGTCCGTAAGGAGTACGGACCGTCCGCAGACGGAAACAAGATGAAACGAACAATCCGGGTCGCATTCGCAGACCAGAAACGGGGATTCAATCCTCAGGAAAATCAATATACGGAACTGCTTCGGAAACACTATGATCTGATCATCACGGATCAGGATCCCGAGTATCTGATCTATTCCGTATTCGGAACGGACCATCTGAATTATGACTGTGTCCGCATTTTCTACACGGGCGAATGTCTGACGCCGGATTTTAACGAATGCGACTACGCGGCAGGATTTGACCGCATTGAATTCGGCGACCGGTATATCCGCTTTCCGTACTATGTCTGGCACGGTTATGAGAAGGAGTATCTGTCTCTGAAAGACCGTCCGGTTTATACGATCGAGGATGTCCGCGCAAGGGAAGGCTTCTGCAGTTTTGTCGTATCCAACTGCTTTGCGCAGGACAGGCGCGCCGAGCTGTTTCACAAGATGAGTGAATATAGGGAAGTCGCAAGCGGCGGCCGGTATCTGAACAACATCGGCGGGGCGGTAAAGGACAAGCTTGCCTTTACGGCAAAATACAAATTTGCGATTGCCTGTGAAAATGCCTGTTATAAAGGCTATACCACGGAGAAGATCGTGGATGCGTTTGCGGCAGGGGCGGTTCCGATTTATTACGGCGACCCGGATGCGGTGAAGGATTTCAATCCGAAGGCTTTTATTCAGTGTTCCGATTATGAAAGCTTCGATGCGGTTCTGGAAAAGGTGAAGGAACTGGACGGGGATGATGAGAAATACCTTGCGATGCTCAATGAGCCGCCGGTTCTGGAATGGCAGGACCCCGATGCGTTCGAGAAGTTCCTGTGCGAAATCATCGACCGGGACTACAGGTCCGCATTCCGCCGTCCGGTATCGATGTACACAAAGGCAAATGATGCGATGATCCGCCGCCATCAGTTTTTCGAGAAGCATATCTATAAGCCCGCAAAGATGGTGAAAAACCAGCTCACCCGCCTCAGCAACGGAACGTTTCTGACCGGGAAGCGGACAAAGTGAATACGGAAACACACCGGTGCCAAAGGAAACCTGCGGTGCCGGTTTCTGCGTGATTCGGACTGCGCTGTCCTGACATTGTCCGGAATGCTATAATAATTCCGGTTTTTCTTATGGATAAAAAGATAGTTAAAAATTATATTTACAACATACTTTACCAGCTGGTGAAGATCATTCTGCCTCTGATCGTTGCGCCGTATACCGCAAGCCACATCGGCGTCAAGCCGCTCGGAAGCTACCAGTATGCCGGTTCGATCATGAACTGGTTCATTCTGTTCGGTATCCTCGGCGTCAATACGTACGGAAACCGGCAGATCGCAAAGGTCCGGGATGATACCGAGCTTCGAAACACGACCTTCTTTGAGATCTTCGCCATGCAGGTATCCAACATGCTCATTGCGATGATCGCCTATTACCTGTTTGTGACGGCGGTATTCCGGGAAGGGCGGATGTACTACTATCTGACCGGACTGACGATGCTGGCGACGATGCTGGACATCACCTGGTTTTTCTACGGTGTCGAAGACTTCAAGAAGGCAAGCATCCGCAACATCATCGTCAAATGCCTCGGGGTTTTCCTGATCCTGACGCTATGCAAAAAGCCGGAGGATATCTGGCTCTATATTCTCATCAATGTCGGCGCGGAGCTCGTCGGACAGGCCATCATGTTCATGCAGCTGAGGCAGTATCTGACCTTTAAGCCGATCTCCCTGAAGGATGCCTACCGTCATCACTTCCGGGCGACGTTCCAGCTGTTTGTGCCGACGATCGCCATTTCGGTCTACACGATGCTCGATCAGACCATGGTCGGTACGCTGTACAGCACCGATCATGTGCAGTATTACCAGACCTCGATGAATATCGTGAAGATGTTTCTGATGCTGATCACCAGCATCGGCTCGGTGATGCTGCCGCGGGTGACGAATGTTTACTACAATGACGCCGACGGCGCAAAGAAGGCGGAGGGCTATATCAGCACGACGATGAAGCTGTCCGTCATGCTGGCGCTGCCGATGTGCTTCGGCATGATGGCCATCGCAAAAACCTTCATGTCCTGGTATATCCCGGTATGGCCGATCCTCGGCGATCTCATCATGCTGGGATGTCCGGTCATCATACTGATCTCGATGTCCAATGTCACCGGCATTCAGTACATGGTGCCGACCGGCATGTACAACCAGTACAGCGCTTCGGTTATTGCCGGTTCCTGCGTGAACTTTGTCATCAACCTGATTCTGATTCCGCGCTTCGGCGCCTACGGTGCGATCATCGGCAGTATCATTGCCGAACTGACGGTCACGGCCATTCAGCTGATGCTGATCCGCTCGAAGGTGAAATTTCACTTCCTGACCCGGTCGTATTTTATCTATGTCTTCGGAACCGCACTGATGGCGGTGACCGTAACCGGACTTACGAGAATTCTTCCGGTCGGAACCCTTTATACGTTTGCGGAGGTTGCGGCCGGCATGGCGGTCTATGCGGCTATGCTGCTCATCACCCGCGAAGAACTGACCTTCAAGGCGCTTTCCGCGCTGAAGAACCGGAAGGGCTCTGCCGGTGCCTGACAGAAGAAACACGGATGGGATCTGCGTTATGACAGCGAAACACAGGACACGAGATTTTTCTTCCGCCGGGATTCTGCTGGCGGAGTGCACCGGACTTGCCGTGCTTGTTTTCGGCATGTATCTGTTCCGGATCCGTCCGTTTCATATTAACAATGACCAGATGTTTCAGTATCCGGTCTTCTATCAGGAATGGGTGCGGCTGATCCGTGACTGCCTTGCGGGCAGGGGACTTCCGCTGTATTCCTGGCGGATGTTTCTCGGAACGGATTTTTATTCCGCAATGGCGTACTACGTAACCGGGGATGTCTTTCTGCCGCTGTTTTTTCTGTTTGACATTGAAACAGCGCTGCTGATCGAGACGGTCCTCTGTTTTTATATAGCCTGCTTTGCGATGTATGCATTTCTGCGGAAGACATCCGTATCTGCAGGAAATGCCCGCTTTCTGAGCCTGATCTACAGCTTCGGCGGATGGGGAATGCTCTATATCGGGCAGTACATGTTTCACCGGTTTTATGCATTCCTGCCGTTACTGCTTCTCGGGGCGGAACTGTATTTTCAGAACCGCCGGCATCTGCCTGCGGCGCTCGCCGTATTCCTGCTCTTTCTGACCAATTACTATCTGATGTGGCCGGCATCCTTACTGCTTCTGCTGTACTGCATCGTTCGCGAAAGCGAGCGTCATGTCAGCCGCAGGGAATTCCTCGGCGATCTTGTTCATCTGCTCGGCGCCTATCTTGCGGGCATGGCCGCAGCCGGGTTTCTGCTTGTGCCGGCGGTGCTTTATGTCATACAGAATCCGCGCGTTGGTGCGGTAAACAACAGCGGGCTGTTCTGGCCGCTCAAGGTGTATGCCGGGTGGCTGCTCAGCTTTGTGAATTCGCCGTTTCCGGTCTATACCGGATATGCGAATCTCTTCCGGCTGGATGACAACGGCTACGGATACTGGTATACGCTGTTCGTCACGGTGATTCCGCTGATCACGGCGCTGTCATGGATGATGAAGAAGGAACACCGGGCATGGCTGATCCTGACTGCCGTGCTTGCGGTTTCCGCCTGGCTCAAACCGCTGTCGGTCATCTTTCACGGACTGTCCGACCCGTCGATGCGCTGGATGTTCGTGATTGAAATCATCGTGCTTCTGTGTGCGGGAAGGGCGATGGATGAGGAAAGGGATGCGCGCTCCGTGCGCAGAATTGCGCTGTGCTGCGGCATGCTCTGCATCGGTTCGCTGATTCTGACCGCCGTGATCATGGGTACGGATGCGGAGTATCTTCCGCACTATGCTTCTCTTCTTGCATGTCTTGTGCTTGCGGGGGTGGAGTGGTTTCTGTATGCGCGGGGAAAGACAAAGCCTGCGCTGATCCTTTCGGTGCTTGAAATCGGCTGCTGTTCGGCATTCATGCAGTACTGCTTCTTTCATGATGTGGTCTATACCGATTACCGGCTCAGCAGTCCGGAATTTGCCTATCTCATGGATACGGATCCCTCGCTTCTGTTTCGGACCTGGTTTCCGATCGATGACAGTCTTCCGGGCTATCCCGATCTGAACAATTCGATGCGCTACGATTTTCTGAGCGTACGCACCTATAACAGCCTGTATGATACAACCACCAATCCGTTTCTTTCCCTGATGGGAATTTCCGAGCATCGGATCGACATTACCAATCCGGATGCGCTGGATATGCTCGGGGTGCGGTATGTGCTTGCGGAAAATGAATCAGAACTGCCGGCGGGCAGGGACTATGAATATGTGACTTCGCTGGAGGACAGCCTCGGTGTCTGGCGGAACCTGTCGTGTCCGGGATTTGGATATGCCGGGGAGAAGGTCGGACGTTTTGCGTCCGTCAGCTCGGTTTCGCAGCTGAAAAACGGCGTCTTCGTATCCGATCCGGAATTCGATCTGAGCCGGTATGATCAGGCTTCCTTTGCGCCGTTTGCGGCGGAGATCGTCACGACGGATTATCTGCGGGGAACCGTTGATCTTTCGGCACCCAATATTCTGTACCTGCCGATCCCGTGCGCAAAGGGATGGTCCGTGCGGACAGACGGTGTCCCGGCGGAAATCGTGAATGTAAACGGCGGCTTCATCGGGATCCCGCTGGAAGCGGGCATGCATACGGTCGAACTGAACTTCATGAGTCCGGGACTGAAGGGCGGCATTCTTCTGAGCGGAATCGGAGTACTCGGCTTTATCGTGCTTCTTCTGCTGGACCGCCGTCATCGAAGATGCGCGCACGCAGACGCTGTGAAATGCTAAAATGAACCTGTGAAAAAGACAGTCGGCCCCATTGTGATATTGCTCTGCCTGTTTTTCGGGTTCATTTTTTTATGCCCGGGTCTCCGGTATTACTACTGGGGAGACGAAACCCGGCAGGTGATTCCGCTGACGGTTTCGCTCTGGCATGATATCCGTTCGGGAACGTTCGGGTTCTGGAACTGGGAGATGGGCTTCGGCGCATCCAATGCGATTCAGTTTCTCGCGTATCTCGGCTCGCCGACATTCTGGCTGCTTCTGTTACTGCCGGATGCACGCATGATTCCCGATGTGCTTCCGCTGACCACCATTCTCTCCCTGAGCCTTGCGGCTGTATTTTCCTTTCTCTGGCTGAAAAATCTTGTGAAGGATGAAACCGCGCGCTTTGCCGGGACAGTCATCATGACGTTCTGCGGATGGGCGGTGTTCCAGTTTCATTACTACAGTTATCTGGACGCATGGATGTATCTGTGTCTTCTGCTGTATGTCATGGAGGAAAACCTGCAGGGAAGAAAGAAACTTCTCTTTCCGGTCGTAATCGCGCTGATCACGGTGCTGGACCTGTTTACGATGTATATGGCCAGCTGGCTGATCCTGTTCTATCTTTCGGCGCGTCTTCTCATGATCCACGGGAAGCTTTCCTTCCGGGAATATCTGAAAAAGCTTGCCGGACCGTTCTGCATGTATCTTCTCGGCCTTGGCATGGCGGGAGCGGTATTCGTGATGGATGCGGTGATCCTGCTTACCTCCGGCCGCGTGGGCGGCTCCTCGGGCGGTTTCCTTTCTCCGGAGCTGTTCTTTCTGACGCCGGGCGGACTCTTCCGGCTTGTGACCTCGCTGTTTTCACCGGTTCTCAATGACTATGATTTCAATCTGTTCTCCTCGCCGTTTCAGGAGGGGACGATCCGCACCTATGCGCTGTTCAGCTACAGTTTCATCCTGACACCGCTGATTCTTCCGCAGCTGGTACGCACACGGATCAGAGAACTGAAACCGGTACGGAATACACTGCTCATTCTGACGTTCTGCGCGCTGGTGCCGCTGTTCTATTACCTGTTCAACGGCAACCAGGCAAGCAGGTGGTGTTTTTACTTCATTATCTTTCATGTGCTTGCGCTGGTCATTCTCCTGGAACACCGCGATGAACTGGATCTTCCGCTTCTGAAGAAATCCTGCATCGGCTGTGTTGTACTGCTGGTGCTGTTTTCCGCGGCCGGCATTCTTGCGCATACCGCCGCAAACCGGAAGGCGCTGGTCATGATCGTTCCGCTTCTGATCGCTGCGCTTGCGGGATATACCGTCTCGCTGTGCCGGGGGAACGGGAAACTGTTCCGGACGGTCATGATGCTGGAAGCGCTGCTGTGTCTTTCGGTCCGGGTCGTCAACGGAACCGTGATCACGATCGGCACCGGAGAGCGGGCGCGGGAATATGAGACGGCGCTGTTTGATACTTCGGTGATTGAAGAGATTCAGAAGGCCGATACCGGGTTTTACCGGATCGGCACCGATGAGGAGACTGCCGAGAATTATCTTCTGCCCATGGCGAAGCATTTCCGCGGCAACTCATTCTACTTCAGTGTTTTCAATCCGGCTTCTGCGGCATATTATCACCGCCGGGTCAGTGAAGACTGGTTCCTGCCGTATCTGCCGTCCAAGTTTCTTTCCTATAATGTCTTCGGCAATACCTGGGTCATTCAGACAAAGCCGGATTCCTTTGTGCCGCCGGGATATTCGCTGTATGCGGAAACACAGGACGCCCTCGGACGTCCGGTCGCTGTCTATCACAGGGATACAGCGACGGCGCTTGGCTATGCGGACAGCCGGCTGATCGATGCGGCGTATGCGGAGGAAGGGGACCGCTCCTTCGAGGATTATCTGCTTGCGTCAGGCATCCTTACCGATGGCGGAACGCTGCGTCCGGAGAGTGACCGCCGGTTTGAAAATCTCGGCACGGTAAACAATTCCGTGCTGGAATATGAGTTTGCGGAGCCGGGAACACTGTATATCGATTACAGCAGCACGGAACCCTCCGGTGCGGGAAGCTATGAGCTGTACCGCGGCGGCGAGGTCATCGCCTATGAGGAATTCACGGAGTACGGATATCATGCCGTGCGGATCGAAGAGCCGTGCGATGCAATCGGCATTTACATGCATCATGCATTCTTTACGGCTGCGCCGGCAGAGGCGCATGTATACTGGATGACAGACCGCGCCCTCGGGGAACTGACGGAAGAGCGGGAAACCTGTGATACGCTTGTCTTACAGTCGGAAGAGCGGGGGAACATCACCGCTGAGATCACGGTCACCGGCGAGGGAAAATATCTTGCGACTTCCGTACCGTACGATCCGGGATGGAAGGTATATGTCAACGGGGAGAAGATCGAGCCGGAAACGGTGAATACGTCCTTTATCGGCTTTGCGCTTCCCGAAGGACATCATGAGATCCGGTTTGTCTATGTGCCGCGCGGACTGTATATCGGAAGCGCGGTCAGCGCGGTATGCATTGTTCTGTTTCTGATCCTTCTGATCAGAACCCTGCGGAGGAGTCATGCAGTTTAACAGTCTGTTATTTGTCATATTTGCGCCGGCGGCAGTGCTGCTCTGCTATGCAGTGCCCGCAAAGCTGCGCACATGGTATATCCTGGCGGCGAGCCTGGTGTTTTACAGTACCTTCGGCATTCCTTCTCTGCTTGTACTCTCTGGAATCATTCTGATCACATTCCTGGCGGCCCGGCTGATCCACAGGAACCGTTCCGGGGCAGTATTCACTGCGTCTGTCGTTCTTCTTGCGGGAATGCTGAGTTCGATCCGGTTCATGAACCGGGCAGCTGGCACGTGGTTCGGACTGCCGGTTTCCTTTTCATTGTTTGTGCCGGTCGGACTTTCCTTTTTTACCCTCAATGCGATCGGCTATCTCTGCGATCTTTATAAAGGAAAGACGGACAGTCCGCTTTCCTTTCCGGAAACGGCATTGTTTCTGTCGTTCTTTCCGGTTGTGACATCCGGTCCGATCCTGCGGGCGGACGCATTTGCGCAGGAGCTCCGCAGGGAGCCGGTGCCGTTATCCTATGCACGCATACGAAAGGCGTTTCTGTGGATCCTCTGGGGTTATTTTCTCAAACTTGCGGTGGCGGAGCGGTGCGCGCTTCTTTCGTCAACGGTCTACGGCGATCCCAATCTGCACGGGCTTCCGGTCATCCTTGCGGTGATTGCCTACAGCCTTCAGATCTATGCCGACTTTGCGGGGTATTCCCTGATCGCAAAGGGACTGGCGCACGGCCTGGGAATCACGGTGCCGGATAATTTTCATCAGCCGTACTTTGCGGATTCGGTAAAGGAATTCTGGCGCCGCTGGCACATGTCGCTGAGCACATGGCTGAAAGACTATGTGTATATTCCGCTCGGCGGATCCCGCCGGGGGAAATGGAAGACATACCGGAATCTGATGATTACCTTTCTGGTGAGCGGATTCTGGCACGGAACCGGAAAGACCTTCCTTGTATGGGGCGCGCTGCACGGTCTGTTTCAGATTGCGGAAGGACTCGTGTTTCCCAACCGGAAAACGGGGCAGGGGCGTTTCAGCAGCCGTCTGTTTCATACGCTGTTAACATTCGGACTGGTTTCCGCCGCCTGGGTATTCTTCCGCAGCGCGGGTGTGCGCGAGGCACTGGATATTCTGATCCGGGCATGCCGTCCCGGCAGCTTCGGCATTCTGTTTTCCGACCGGTTCTATGAGCTCGGTCTCGATGCGAGAAATATGCGGATTCTTGCGGCAGCGCTGATTCTGCTGTTCTGTGCGGATTATCGGCAGTACCGGCACGGGAATCTCATGGACCGCTTCCTCGAACAGAGTATAGTGCTGCGGATCCTTACGGTCTGGATCATCCTGATGTTTGTGATCCTGTCGGTCAATCTTTCCGGCGCGGAATTCATCTATATGCAGTTTTAAGGAGTAAGCATGGCAAAACAGCGGAATGCATGGACAGAACTCGGAAAGATACTCGGCATGGGATGCCTGATCCTTCTGCCGGTCGTTTTACTGTGCGTTTATACGGCGAACGAAATGATGCGGTACGGAGATGATGAAACGGCATATTATCTCTGGAACCGTGATGTCACAGAAGACGGGAACACACGGTATTATGAAACGCTCATCCTCGGTGACTCCTCGGCCAATGCGGCATATCTTCCCGAACTGCTTTCGGAAGGAACGGTTAATCTTGCGCTTGGCGGAACGACGCCGGCGGAAAACTATTATGTGCTGAAAAACTGGCTGGCGCACCATGATGCGCCGCGCACGGTGTATCTCTCATTCATGGATTACCACATGCTTTATGACAATATGTTTTATGAGCGGACCGTCTATTCCCATCTGCTTACGCCGGCGCAGGAGCGGGAACTTCTGAAGGAGGCGCGTGCCTGCGGCGAAGAAAACATCGCCCTGGAGGATGCGGAAATGCGGCTGCTCAGCTATGATCTTTCGCTTCCCAACCGGTATCTTCCTGCGCTTCTGAATGCCGGATTCAACGGACGGTATGACGGCAACAAGGCAAACTATGACGCCGTTGCGCTGCATCGGGGCGCGTATATCGGTCTTACCACCGACATGTATCATGACACGGATCCGAACATTTATGAGTCCTATACGGTCAATGAACTCTTTGACCGGTATTACCGGAGAATCCTTGAACTCTGTGAAGAACATGGGATTACTGCCCGGATCCTGTCGCTTCCGAAGACCGGCAATTCCGTTCTGACTTCGGAATACCGCACTGCCCGGGACAGCTATTACCGGGACCTCGTGAGCGGATATGAACATGCGATGTATGACGCTCTGACCGATACGGCGGCGACCCGGTATTTCCATGACTGGGAACATTTCAACCTTTACGGCGCCGCACACTGGTCAAAGACGATCCGTCAGCGCTATCCGGAGGACTTTTCCGAAGAACCGGTAAGCGAACAGACAAAACAGGGGCTGCTTGCCTATATGAACACTGCAAAGGATGCGGCGGGGCTGCTTATGTTTGCGGACGGAACGACCTATGCGGCGGTTGCGGTCACTTCGCTTGATCTGGATCTTCTGGACGGATTCCGGGATACCGGACTCCGCACGGAAGGAAAAAAGGTATATGTGCAGCGGGGAGCGGATATCTCCGTAACCGTTCAGGAAGCTTCGCATGAGGAAAACGGGTTCTGTATCTGGACCGAACCCGACGGATCAAATGCGATCGTGAGCGGGGAAACGGTGTATGCGGCGGAAATCGAGCCGTTTGCGGATCTGACTCTGCTTATCGTGGATACGGAAACCCATATGCCGTATGTGCGCAATCTGATGTATTACGGGGACGGCCTGCTCGGAAACTGAGCCGTTTTCGGAAAACCGGCTTCATCTTTTCCGGGATATTCCGGGAATGTTATAATGAGACCGGTTTTTTCTGTGCGCAATCAGCGCACTTAAGAAGAGGGAACCGGTAACGGAAGGAAAGGCCTGACGCTGATGCGCAGGGAGGTGCTGTTCATGCCTGAAATCTCGGTTGTTGTGCCGATCTACAATGTGGCGGAATACCTGCCGAAATGCATTGAGTCCATTCTGGCGCAGACCTGGCAGGATTATGAACTGATCCTTGTCAATGACGGGTCGACGGATGATTCTCTTTCCATCTGTGAAGCATACCGGAAAAAGGATCCGCGGATCCGTGTGATCGACAAGCAGAACGGCGGTCTTTCCGATGCGCGCAATGCGGGCATCGAACAGGCGCAGGGCACCTGGATCAGCTTCATCGACAGCGATGATTTTATTGAACCGGAAATGCTGGAGAAAAGCAGGAATGCAGTTGTAAGGAATGACGCTGATATCGCAATCTTTGACTATTACCAGTATTACCAGGCAACCGGGAAGAAGGAAGTGATCGCCAGCCGTTTTGAAAACGGCAGGGTATATTCCCTGGAGGACACACCGGAACTTCTTACCGGCATTGCCAACGCCGCCTGGAACAAGCTCTACCGTCTTTCGCTGTTTAAGGAAAGCGGGATCCGCTATCCGTGGGGCTGTCTGTACGAGGATCTCGGTACGACCTACCGGCTTATTGCCAGGGCGAAGAAGGTCGTCTTTGTCCGGGAACCCTTGTATGACTATCTCAAGGACCGCCCCGGAAACATCACCGGGGAGTTCGACATGCGGGCATACCATGTGCTCGACATGGTCAAGATTACCCTCGATGATTATAAAAACCTCGGTCTCTATGACCGGTATTATGAAGAACTGAAGTATCTCGGCGGAATCAATATTCTGGAATGCCTGAAAAAGACGCGGACCTGCATGGATGATGCGCTGGTCGATGAATATATCGATGTCTGTTTCTGGTATATCCGCCGCAACTGGCCGGAGTTTCCGAAATGCCGGTACCCGGTCCTGCGGGAAAAATACGACTGGATCTATGCGAGAAAACCGCTTCTGAAGGCATATCTTGCATGGAAGCGTCTGAGGAGAAGATGATGGCACAAGTAACTGTGATCGTACCGATCTACAATGTGGAAAAATACCTGCGGGCATGTTTTGAGTCCCTGCTCGGGCAGACGAGCCGGGATTTTACGGTGCTTGCGGTAAATGACGGTTCACCGGACAACAGTCAGGCGATCATTGATGAATACACGGCGAAGTATCCGGACCGGATCCGTTCCCTGGTCAAGGAAAACGGCGGCTACGGAAGCGTTCTGGAACTGGCGGCTGCCTCCATCGACACCCCGTATTTTCTCGTCTGCGATCCGGATGACACGCTGGAGCCGGAGGCGGTGGAAACACTGCTTTCGCTGGCCCAGGTAAGCGGTGCCGACCTTACCGTCGGCGCAAAGACCTTTGTTTATGAAAACAGCAGTGAGCGTGATTATGATCCGGCCTACAACACCGCATTTGCGGCGCTGAAGTCGAACACGCTCTATTACCGCGGCACCCCGGAATTTGATGATCTGTTCTTCATCGATCCAAGCCCCCACGCAAAGCTGTACCGCACGGAAAAATCACGCATCATTTCCTTTCCGAAGAAGGTCGGCTATACCGACAATCTTCTGTTCTACATGAATCTCCTTCAGGCGGATACCGTGATCTACACGGACAGGCCGCTGGCAAACTATCTGATCGACCGGGCGGGGAACTCCATGGGCGATGTCAGCGTAAAGGCAATGCGCGGCGAGATCCGGGTATTCCGGGAGATTGAAGCACAGGCTTCGGCGCTCAGGAATGTGCCGGACATTTTCTGGTACCGGATGTTTGAATCCTTCAAGTTCATGCTTTACAAGACCCGCCGCGTGAAGGGGACGGACGAAGAGTACGGACAGATCATGGATGAGCTCGAGGAAGTTGTGAAGCCGCTGTGCAGCCACGCGGACGGAATTCTTCCGTATTATAAGAAATATACGCGCGCAAAAGTGGTGGAGCGGATGCGCGACCGGCAGCTGCTTTCCGGACGCGCCGGAAAGGCTGCGTACCGCCGGCTGAAGAAAAAGATGCAGAGGGAGTTCAGGGAGACGAAATGATTGATTTCAATGTTCCTCCGTTTATCGGGGAAGAACCCGCATATGTCCTGGATGCGATGCGCTCGCACCGCATCTGCGGTGACGGACCGTATACCGGAAAATGTTCCGCCTGGCTGGAGGAGCGTTTTCATGCGCCGAAAGCGCTGCTTACGACAAGCGGAAGCACGGCGCTCGACATGGCGGTGCTGCTGTGCGGGCTCGAGCCGGGAGATGAAGTGATCCTTCCGAGCTTTACCTTTTCCTCCACCGCCAATTCCGTGATTCTTGCGGGCGGTGTTCCGGTATTTGTGGATATCCGTCCGGATACGATGAATATTGATGAGACAAAGATTGAAGCTGCCGTAACGCCGCGGACAAAGGCAATCATGGCGGTGCACTACGCCGGTGTTGCCTGCGAAATGGAGACGATTCTCGCAATCGCGGAAAAATACCATCTGATCGTGATCGAAGATGCGGCGCAGGGCGTGATGTCCTCATGGCGGGGAAAGGCGCTCGGCACGATCGGAACCTTCGGCTGCTATTCCTTCCATGAGACGAAGAATTATTCCATGGGAGAGGGCGGCGCCCTTATCATCAATGATCCTTCCTATATTGAGACCGCAGAAATCATGCGGGAAAAGGGCACCGACCGCGCAAAATTCTTCCGCGGCCAGGTGGACAAATATACCTGGGTGGACTTCGGAGGAAGCTACCTGCCGAGTGAGCTGAACGCCGCATATCTGTATGCGCAGCTTGAACATGCGGACGAGATCCTTGCGGACCGCATGTCCCTGTGGAATGCGTACCATGCGGCATTCGAACCGTATCAGAAGCGGGGCAGAGTCGATATTCCGACAGTCCCGGAAGACTGCGTGCACAATGCGCACATGTATTATCTGAAACTGCGTGATCTGGAAGAGCGGACCGCGTTCATTTCTCATATGAAGGAACACGGGGTGCAGACGGTCTTTCATTATATTCCGCTGCACAGCGCGCCGGCCGGTCTGAAATACGGACGGTTCCACGGCGATGATGTTTATACGACACGGGAAAGCGAGCGTCTGGTGCGGCTTCCGATGTATTACGGAATGACGGAGGCCGACCGGAAAACGGTCATTGACGCGGCTGTGTCATTTCTGGAGCGATAGGTTATGGATATTTCAGTTGTAATTCCGGAATACGGGTGCCGGGAAGCGATCTTCGATCTTCATGCAAGGCTCGTAAAGACCCTTTCGCGGATTTCGGACAGCTATGAAATCATTTTTGTGGAAGACCGCGATCCTCAGAATTCCTGGGAGGACATCCTCACACTCACAAAGAAGGACCCGCATGTGAAGGGAATCCATTTCACACGGAATTTCGGACAGGAATGCGCAATCGCAGCCGGTCTCAAGAAATCATCCGGCGACTATGTCGTTGTGATGGACTGTGACCTGCAGGACCGCCCCGAAGGAATTGAAGATCTGTACCGTATCGCAAAGACGGGATGCGATGTCGTATTCGTCCGGCGGAAGGAACGGCAGGACTCGGCCATGACCAAACTGCTTTCCGCGATGTTTTACCGTCTGTACAATGCGCTTGCGGACGATGACTATGATCCGCAGATCGGCAATTTCTCCATTGCCAGCCGGCGGGCGGTCAGTTCGTATCTTTCCATGAATGAAAAGAACCGCGGCTATATCATGTTTCTGAAATGGCTCGGCTATCCGTCCGAGACGATCGATATCACTGCGGAAGAGCGGGCTGCCGGAAAATCCTCCTACAGCTTCCGGAAAAAGGTGAAGTACGCCATGCAGGAAATCACCGCGCAGTCCAACAAGCCGCTCTGGATCGTGATCTATATCGGTGCGCTGTTTGCGTGCTTTGCGCTTGCGCTTGTGCTGTGGCTTGTGATCCGTCATTTCATCGACGGCTCGATTCCGGAAGGGTGGGTCAGCCTGATGGTCTCCATCTACCTTGTCGGAGGAATCATTCTTTCCTCGCTCGGAATCCACGGAATCTATCTCGGCAATGTATACAATGAGGTCCGCAACCGGCCGCTCTATGTAGTGGATGAAACGGCCAATTTTGCGGCGGAGGAAGAATGAGGAAACTTGCGATCATCGGCGCATCCTATCTCCAGATGCCGCTCATTCAGGCCGCATCGGATCTTGGCTTTGAAACGCATGTATTTGCCTGGAAGGCCGGAGCGCCGGGAGAAACCGCGGCGGATGTGTTTTATCCGATCTCCATCACAGAGACGGATGAGATCAGAGACGTCTGCCGGAATATCGGAATCGCGGGAATCTGCAGTATCGGCTCGGATCTTGCGATGAAGGCGGTCAGCGAGACAGCCGCCGCCCTCGGGCTGCCGGCCAATCCGCCCGAAGCCGCCGCGCGGGCGATGGACAAGCACCGCATGCGGCTTGCGTTTGAGGCGGCGGGCGTCCCGTCCCCGAAGAGCATTCTGGTATCTTCAGCGGCCGATGTTTCGCCGGATGAACTGACCTGGCCCGTGATCGTCAAGCCGCTGGACCGTTCCGGCAGCCGGGGCATCACCAAGGTTTACCGGCCGGAAGATCTGGAAGAGGCGATCGTGCACGCAAAGGAACAGGGCTTTGTCAAACAGGCGCTGGTTGAGGAATTTGCGGCGGGGAAGGAATACAGCGCTGAGTGCATCTCCTGCGCAGGAGTGCATCGTGTGCTTTCAATCACGGAGAAATTCACCACCGGAGCGCCGCACTTTATAGAGACCGGACATCTTGAGCCGTGCGGACTTTCGCCCGTCATGTACCGAAGGGCAGAGGAGATTGTGATATCGGCACTTGAGAGTCTCGGACTGGAACTCGGCGCAAGCCATGCGGAATTCAGAATCGATGAGAACGGGGAAATCCGCATGATCGAGGTCGGCGGCCGGATGGGCGGCGACTTTATCGGCAGCGATCTTGTGCCGCTTACGACCGGCATCGATTACGTCCGTGCGGTCATCGCATGTGCGGTGGGAGAGCCCGCCGATCTTTCCGTGTATCCGCATTACGGCGCTGCCGGCGTGCGGTTTCTGTTTGGACCGGAGGATTGCGAAGTTCTGGAAACACTGCGCCGGGAACATCCGGAATATCTTGTCCGCTGCGAAGTGCATGATACTTCGGAAGCGGTTCATGACAGCTCTGACCGGCACGGGTATTTTCTGATGAAAGCGGATGACCGGGAGGCGCTTCTCCCTTATCTGCCGGAGGAAGAAACCGCATGCGGAAACTGAAATACACGATTCTTCTGCATCTCCTGTTTGTCATTTATGCACTCTCATCCGTCGCGGGAAAGCTGGCCGCAGGGGAGCCGTTTTTCAGTCCGCGGTTCTGTCTCTGTTACGGAATGATGATTGCGCTGCTCGGCATCTATGCCGTCGGCTGGCAGCAGGTGATCAAGCATATGGACCTGACGTCGGCCTATGCGGCCAAGGCGGCCACGGTCATCTGGGGATTTGTCTTCGGCGTTCTTCTGTTTAAGGAACAGGTCACCGCAGGAAAACTGGCCGGACTTGCGCTGATCACGGCCGGCATTGTTCTGTTTGGCATCGATGACGGGGAGAATGCCGTATGAATCAGACCGTACTGTATTCCTGCATTATCCTGTTCGGGACATTCATCAGCGCAGTCTCCCAGGTAATGCTTAAAAAATCCGCGATGAAGGACCACGGCTCCCTGATGAAGGAATATGCCAATCCGCTTGTCATCGGCGCATATGTGCTCTTTGTGCTGGCGACCCTGTGTTCGGTCATTGCCTACCGGGGCATTCCGCTGTCGCTCGGCGCAGTGCTGGAAGCTTCTTCCTACATTTATGTCACCTGGTTCGGCGTGACATTATTTCATGAAACGATCAGCCGGCGGAAAGCGGCTGCACTGGCATTGATTATCATCGGCATCGTAATATATTCTGTATTTGGAGGTTCGTAACGGTTGTCAATTACCCCGCCTAAGTCCATAGGACTATAGACGGGGCTTGAAGGAGAAGTC
>CAMOOA010000006.1 GCA_946621045.1 uncultured Erysipelotrichaceae bacterium | reverse complement strand
AAGGCTGAACGCACCGTCCGGTGCTGTGCCGTATTTATCGTATTCCTTCCTGTATTTTTCATAGTCCGCAATGTCATCCTTTAACCATTGGTTAAAACGGTCTTCCGATGCGGTAACGGAGGAATACCACCGGTTCAGTTCCTCCATATTGTTAAAGCCCATCGCGGAAAGAAGTTCTTCCTTTGTGTTACTGTCTGCGCCTGCGGACGCAAGCGCAAGGGCAGCACGGAAGGATGCCGGAGAAATGATGTAGTTTTTGTCCTTATAACCGTTTTCCTCAATAAAGCGGATCAGAGAAGCAGTAAAGTCATCCGTGCCATCCGTATGAATTACAGAAGCGGGTTCTTTTGTCTCCTGTACGGCAGGCTGTTCTGTTGTCTGTATTGTATCCTGTGACGATGGTTGTGCAGTGCCGCATCCGCTCAGCAGTGCGGTTAAAACAGATAACAGTGTTCCTAACGAAATTATTTTCCTTCCCATGATGATCTCCTTTTGGATTTTTCATATTTAATTTTACGCCTGTCATTAACCCTGTGCTATCATCGGCCGCATAACCGCATTGTCAGGTCACCAGCAACATTAAGTAAATCAAAACATGCACTTTGTGTACCGGATCGCCGGAAAAAGGTTTTCGTGTTCTGAGTGTCCGGACACGAAAAAGACCCGGAGGTCATACAGCAATATCGCCGCATAACACAACCGGGTCATTTATAACTCATCAAATCAGGGTCAGTAATACAGGCTTTAAAAGTCGATGCATGCCCCTGAGGATATCCGGTTACCGGATGGTCCGTGAATCCTTATGACTTGTAGATTCCAAGCTGTTTCGCGTATTCTTTGAAGTCATCCCAGGAACAGTCCAGGCCAAGCTTCGTTGCGAGATTATAGGCTTCTTTTGTGGTTTTGGCTTTGGAAAACTTCTTCCCCAGATCTTCCAGATTCGTGACGTAATCAAGGAATTGTTTGGCGTCCTTGGACTCAAGGAATTTCTTTATATCTTCGGTGAACTTCTTTGTTTCCTTTTCACGCTCTTTGGCGGCTTCTTCGATATATTTCGGCGCAAGCTTCCGGTTTTCCTTGATTTCAGCTTCCAGCTCCTTGGAATATTTCGCATATTCCCCCTGCGCATCCGCCAGCTGCTTTTCGGCGGTCATATACACTGCGACCGCATCAAGATAAGCATTCTTTGCCTTGGCTTCCGCCTTCGCAGTTTCCTTTTTGATCTTATCGCCGATGTACTCCAGGTACTGGGCACCTTCATTGAACTCTTTCTTCGTGCACTTCATGCCCAGATCATTCTTGGCAAACGCATAAGCGTCGTCCATCGTCTTGATGTTCTTCGCCTTTTCACCAAGTTCGTCCAGGTACTTTACCATCTTGTCCAGACTTGCAAGATCTTTGGGCTTGAGCCAGTCCTTTAATGCTTCAGTGATGTCCAATTCTTTCATAAGTTATGGCCTCCTTCAGATTATATAAATTGAACTGCTGATGATTTGTATATATTATATTCTTTTTTTGTACGTAACCGTCAAATGCCGCTGCGTTTCTGCACCTTCGTACGCAACAGTATGCGTCAGTTGATGCGGTCGTAATTGCGCGTGATGTAGTCCTGAATGAGGGGATACACATCATGCGAGATGCAGATCGAACCGTCTTTGCATTTTTGATCAATATACAGCAGTAATCCTCTGTATCCTGCGTCAAGTCCCTCTTCTCTCAGCTCTTCAGGAGTTGCGTAGAAGGTCATGCTCTTGTAGTCGCGGATCATCGGATCAAGTTCGCGTGCGAGTTGTTCCTCTGTTGCGGATGACCCTGCGCTGATCTGTTTCAGAAGACTGTCGTCGATGTGAGATGCTTTCATAATATTCTGTCTCCTCTTCTTATGTTCGTCGTACATGTCTTGCAGAAGCGCTTTAATCTCCGCCGGTTCGTTTTCACCAGTCATCCATATCGCCACAACAGTAACGAACGATTATTACAATGTACATATTTTTGCGGGTCCGGTTTCCTACTATTTCTGTGTACCGGAAATAAACCGATAATGAGTTTCTGAGAAATCACAGAAGGAGGACCGTTCAATGGACAGTTCAAGGATGAATACGATGCTGATGCTTGCCCTGCATACTGCCGAAACCGGGGAATGGTATGAGAGGACTGCACCTGATTTCCGCAGTGATGAGGAATATGAAACCTATGTTCTTACGGCATACGAAGTCATCAAATTTAACGAAGAAAATCCGGGGAAGAAGGTGGTCTGGACTGTTCCCTGTGATTAGTCAGAAGGGTATTAAACGCAGAAATCTGCCTTATTATGAATTTAAGAACAGAAATATTGTTAGGAAAGCAGAGGGTATAAACAATTATGATGATCAGTCCGCAGACTTATATCAGCCGGTTTAAATCCGCAACGTATACAGACCTCATCCGGGAACGGAATCGTCTGATCGATGAACTCCGGAAGTTTGAGAAGAGTCTGATGAGCGGAGACCGTTCCGGAGAGGAATGGCTGATGGATCCGGATCCGGAAGTAAGATATCAGTGTTCCGTGGAATATCTTGCGGAGCTGTGTGAGCTCATGCGCGACCGGTATAACAGCGAAGATGTATGGGGTGAGAAATGAATACTGACAGAACGATCACGGAAGCGGACCTCGAAGACGGGAGTCTTCTGGAAGCCGCAGTAACCGCATTTAACAATGAACGGACAGAAGAACATCTGATTGATCTTCTGATGATCCTCCGTGACAGCTATGTCTGGATTCCCTGCAGCGTTGTTATGAGCGAAGAAGATCAGAAACAGCTGGATGCTATTGCGCAGAAGCTTGCGGATGATCCGGATGCCGACCCGACAGAACTGATCGGGTCACAATTCACAACCAGAGGTGTTACCCGGATGATTCCGGATATCCTGCAGAGCGGGGATGCGTATTTCTTTCCGGTATTCTCCACCGCAGAGGCAATGGGAGAATACGGCAGTCATTTTTCAAAGGTACAGCGTCATCTGCTGGAGGCTGTATCGCTTGCGGAACACAATGAGAAGGAACCTGCCGGTATTGTTCTGAATGCCTTTACCGAACCGTTTGTCCTGAGTTCGGAAATCTGGGATATTGTGAAAAACATGAAGTCCCGGATCGAAGAATAACCATCCATACAACAGATTCAAAACCGTTTAACGTGAAGTATGCAATATGATAGAAGTAACCGATGATTCCGGGAGGCAAGTTATGCGAGATGATTTTCCTGTTTACGAAGATCTGTCTGATCAGGATAAGAATGCGTTTCTGATCCGCAAGGGACTTCCGTTTCTTGCGCTCGGATGGTTTCTGCTTCTGTTATCCATTCTCCTGAACATTACCGGAAACGTGTTCCTGGAATTACTTGTAGATATTGCCATTGCGGTAAGCCTGGTATACGGACTGGTTCCGTCCATGTTCTGGAGTAAGAACAGAAAGAAGGAATACATCTCGGATGAACTCTGGAAGAGATATATCGAAGTGCAGAAACAGGCCGGAGCTACCGATGAAGAACTGGACCGCCTGCGGTTTCAGAATGATCCCGTCTTCCGGGACAATGTCATCAATGAAGTACACCGCAAAGCAGACAAGGAATATGAGGATGCCGTGCTTCATGCCAAGAAGCGCGTTACCGAGCTGGAACGCAGGTACAAAAGTACCTATAAGCAGTTTAAAAATCAGTGCCGCCAGGAAATCGGCGGCAGCATTATAAACAATGCCCGGACCGGTGTCATCACATTCAAAGGCCGGGAATATCCGTATACCAGTATCAGAGGTGCAGAGATGAACTGCGTATACGGAACCAAGACCGAGCATGTACAGCGCATGGTAACCACAACCGAAGAGGGAAAGGAAAAGAGGAACCTCTCTGTCGGCGGCGCCATTGCCGGAGGTATTATTGCCGGTCCGATCGGCGCAGTCGCAGGAGCGGTGGCCTTCGGCAAGACAACAAAGGAGCCGGACTCCACGCATACCAGCACCTATGTGGAGGAACGTCATGAACCGTCCTGTGATTACCTCAGCGTAAAGATCAATCTGGACGGGTTTATCTCCGAAGAGGTGTTCATCTCTTCTCAGGTAAGTCAGAACAGCCAGACATACCGTCACTATTTCCAGGAAGCACAGGGTCTGGTATCGGCGCTACGGATGCTGGCGGCGACAGAAGTACCGGAAACCGTTCTTCCGATCGAAGAAGAGCCGGTACTGATTCAGATTCAGGAAGACCTCAACAAGGCAAAGCAGGATCTTGAAGCCGCAAAGGCAGCCGCACCGGCATATGAAATACCGTCCCGCTACCTTGATCCTTCGGAAGGGAATGAAGAAGATGAGGAAGAAGTAAATCTGTTCACCCGCATCACTCCGCAGGAGACAATGCGTCAGCGCGGGTGAATCGGTACAGGGAACGCTCACAGAAACCAGATAAGCAAAAGTGCCGGGCTGATCAGTCCGGCATCGTTATTTCGTTATGGTTTTAGATTCAGCGGATATCCCTCCGGAAACCGGATGTTAACGGGAAGGGCAGGGCTTACCGGAGCGGAATCTTGTGGCGGGAGAGATGCTTTGGAAAGGGACCTTCGACTTTATACGGAATCCGCAGTTCATCCAGGACGCTTCGGATCGCATTGATATATTTATCAGTCTTAATCAGCTGCATCACGGACAGAAAGATCTGATTTTCCATCGAGGTTACTTCGCCCAGGAGATGGCCTTCCACAATCGCACAGTAGGAATCCACATAATCGGCAGTCTCACCCCAGTCCATCCGGCCGGTATAGTTCAGAATATACGTGCCGTGGCGCGCATTGGATCCGTTTGACGGATTGTTTCTGCTCAGATATTTCCGCTTTTCCGCAAGTCCGGAAATGCGGTCCGCTTCTTCATATGCCTGATAAAGATTCCGGATCTGTTCTGAGCTGACGGTGGGGTCTGTCTGCCATAGAATCTGTCCCCGTGTCATGGTGCCGAGTTTTTCCATGTCCCAGTTCAGCTGGTCGCGTTCATAGTCGAGATACACATGGCTGAGCAGATCGCAGTGCGTGTTCGGAATTCCGAAGTCTGCGCCGGGGAAATGTGCGGTTTCGCCGCCGATGACGCGGTGTTTTTCGGGCAGCACATTGTTCAGTGCCTTTGCCATGACAATCAGGAAAAAGGAAACCACGCTGGAATCATTGGATTTTATGAACTCGACGACATCCTTCTGATGGAAACTGAACAGGGTGTAGTTCGGATTCCGCATGAACGGATTATACAGACCGTTAAGATAGTCACTGATCATGATCACCGGATGTTTTGAAATGCTTTTTGCGATCGGAGGCTCCTTGGAGAGCATCTCCATGGTCAGCTCGGCAGTCTCACCTTCCAGAAGCGGTTCTCCCGGCTTGCGGATGCCCGGCGCTTTGGGTTCGAAGTGATAACGATCCTTCACATACTGCCAGATTGTGGTCATGACCCAGGGAAGTGCTCCTTTGCCGCCGCAGAGGGAGTGGCTGATATTCAGATAAATATCCTTTCCCTCATATTCGACGAACAGAAGATGTTCACCGACATCGTTCCCTCCCAGCATTCTTGTCCTCTTTGAGACAGGCAGAACCGCCACAGGTGCGCTGTTTGGAAGAAGAATATAGCCGCCGTCAGAATCCACTGCGACCTTCACGCAGTAATAAGGGTATCGCAGGATTGCCGTATTGACGGAGCGATTGAGAATTTCAGCGTCCACGGTATCTTTCATGGTCACTTTCACACGGATGGAAAATGCATACCGGGATTCATTGTTGTACAGACGGTAGGTGTTGATGCTGTATTTCATGGTAACTGCCTCCGATTCTATTGTACGGGGATAGACGGACAATAACCATGACAGCTCTGCGTGCATGTATCAGAAACGGCAGGAATTCCAAAGATCATAGCATTGGGACAGCCTTTGATTTCTATCCGGCTGTTTTTTGCATGTGCTGCGGTCTGTTGTATCATCATAGGTACGGATGAGCACGGGGAGATATTTCATGAACCTGAAAAACCATACAGTTCTGTGTCTGATGATATGTGCCTTGATACTTTCAGGGTGTAAAAGCAGTAACAGTAATAATGATGTGCCTGCGGCGGTCACGGAAGACAGTACCGAAGCGGTGCTTTCAGAGCGGATATTTCCTGCTTCAAAGGAATATGTAAAGCTTACCGGCCGGACCGCAGAAGAAGACGGAGTCCGCTGGCTGATCCATTCCGCCAGTAAGATCGAATTCAAAATGACAGGGACCCATGCCTCTGCCGTAATACGAAGCGATGACTCCGTAAACGGTGAAGAAGAACATCTGGCAAGAATTGCGGTATATGTAAACGGAAAACGCACCCTGGATCATATCGTAAGGGAAGAAGAGGAAACCATTGAACTCTTCTCCTCGGACGAAGAAAAGAACGTGGAGATTGCGATAATCAAGCTTTCCGAAGCGGCATTTTCCATTGTGGGTATTAAGGAACTTCAGGTAACGGCATCTTCGGATATTGAGCCGCTTCCCGAACGGGACCGGAAAATCGAATTCATAGGGGATTCCGTAACCTGCGGATACGGGGTGGACGATGAAGATCCTTCCCATGATTTTTCCACCGCGACGGAAGATGCCACAAGGGCCTATGCTTATAAAACCGCGGAAGCGCTGAATGCGGATTACAGTATTGTCGCTTACAGCGGATACGGCATTGTGTCGGGCTATACCCCGGACGGAACAAAGGAAGAGAACATGCTGGTGCCGCCGGTATATGAGTGTCTCGGCAAAAACAACGGCAGTGCGGATCATATCCTGGATCTTTCCGAAGACTGGGATTTCACGGAATTTGTGCCGGATGAGATTGTGATCAATCTCGGCACCAATGATGATTTCTACACACGGGGCAATGCCGGAAAGATCGAAGAATTCATTGCACTCTATGCAGAATTTCTGAACACCGTACGCAGGGATAATCCAAATGCGCACATTACCGCTTCGCTCGGCGTCATGCGTGATGATCTGTATCCTGCAGTTGAGGAGGCGGTGAAGCGGTATACTGCCCGGACCGGCGATGAAAACATCTCCGTGCTGCATTTCACACCGCAGGACGGCTCCACAGGCTATGCGGCGGACGGTCATCCGACCGAAGCGACGCATACGCTTGCGGCGAAGACGCTGATCGATCATCTGGGTCAGAACTGAGATGTAATGTGATTCATACTTCTCATTTGCCCTGCATCATCGCAGAACAGAATGAGAGATACATGAGTATATTGCTGATTCACAGAGAGATACGGTATATTAACGATAGTTAGGTTTACATAACTGTTGCCCATGCTGATTCACAGAGCAGGATTCGGATGAATTCGGCTCTGTTCTTCTTTGGCGGTGGTATGCGGGAAAGAGAGAGATTAAGGTTATGACAATACTGTTATCGATCGCAGGATGTGTACTGCTGTTTCTTGGAATCTGGGGCGTTACGGTCACACTGCCGACAAAGCTGCTTGCCGGGTATTTCCCCCAGGATGTACAGGAGAAACTGAAGCCAAGGCTCGACAGTCTTCCGATGTCCCCGAAACGGATACTGGGGTGGGTGATCCTTGTCCTGTTCATTGCCGGTTATATCGGACTGTTTGCCATTGCAGGAATTGACGGGATCCGTCACGGATTCACATTCCGGCAGTTTTTCTTCCGGTTCCTGACCATCGGTGCGGTGATCAAAGTATTTGATATTGTCTGCCTGGATTATTTCCTTCTGACAAAGACGCATTTCTTCCAGCATTACTTCCCGGAGACCGAAGGCTGCGCCGGGTGGAAGGACTTTGGATACAACCGGAAACAGCAGATCGGACAGTGCATAAAGATCATCATCGGCAGTGCCCTCACCGCATGGATCTGCACGCTGTTCTGAGAAGCAGGACGGCTTATGATCTTACGCGGATATGACATACAGGAAATGACAGGAGAACTATTATGAATCCCTTGGACAGGCAATGGTTTTATATCCCGTTCCGCAGAAAACTTACCGCTTCGCTTGGAAACGAGGCCGCAGATAAAATCTGGGAGGCGGCCGGAAATGAATTCCGGACGATGCTGGAATCTGCGCCGGATCTGAAACGGCATCACGGCGCAATGGTGCTTCCCGCTGTTGCGCTTTACCGCGTGCTGAAAGCGGGCGGGTATGATGCCGAAGGGCTTCTGAATGAATATGGCGATGAAATGGGAAAGCGGTTTGCCCGGATCATTCACGGGCTGACGAGTCTTCCCGGTGCCGACCGGTTTGTATGGCGCCATGTGGATGCGGTCATGAAAAAGGCGAGCAGTGAGAAGCTCGGCTACCGGAGTGAACTTGTGTCAGAGCCTCCTGACATGTACGGCGTGGATATCCTTTCCTGTCCCTACCATGAACTGGCAAAGCAGCTGGGGGATGAGAAGGCTGTGCTATGTATCTGCCATATGGACCGGGAGTATTCCAAAGGGTTTAAACATATCCGCTATGAACGCAATTCTGCGGTTTCCGAAGGCGCAGGGGCCTGTGAATACCGGCTCCGGTTTGACCCGAAGAAACCCTGAAGGAGTGCCGGAATATCCTGCCTGAACAGAACATGCAGGGCAGAGAAATAAACAATACAGGGACAGTCGGCTGACTGTCCCTGTCTGTCTGGTCTTTAAAGAATCTCCATCAGCTGTTCTCTGGTCAGGGAAGAGCTGGACAGTTCTTCACCGGAGAGGATTTCTCCCGCAAGATCTGCCTTGCGTTCCTGCAGCTTCAGGATGCGCTCTTCAATCGTATCCTGAACGATCAGGCGGTAAACCGTTACCACCTTGGTCTGACCGATCCGGTGGGTACGGTCGGATGCCTGGTTCTCCACGGCGGTGTTCCACCATGGATCATAGTGGATGACAATATCCGCAGCGGTCAGATTCAGTCCGGTGCCGCCGGCCTTGAGCGAGATGGAGAATACCGGCACCTCATCATTCTGGAAGGAGTCAACCATCTTTGCCCGTTCTTCCTTGGGGGTTTCACCGGAAAGGAAGTGACAGGCAATACCTTCCTTTTCCAGCCTTGCGTTGAGTGTTTCCAGCATCGTCTTGAACTGGGAGAACAGCAGGATCTTGTGTCCGCTGTCCACGGCAGTGCGGATCAGCTCCATGCACATGTCTTCCTTGGCGGAGTTGCCTTTGTAGTTCTCATAGATCAGCGACGGTGCACAGCAGGTCTGACGCAGACGGGTGATCTCCGCAAGCACGGCGATTCGGTTCTTCCGGAATTCCGCATCGCTTTCCTTCCCCAGCATGAGCTTCAGACGCTGGCTGCGTGCTTCGTAGAGCTCGCGCTGTTCGCCCTCGAGCGGTGCGTAATACACTTCCTCGAGCTTTTCCGGCAGTTCGGTCAGAACTTCGGTCTTGCGGCGGCGGAGCACAAACGGCGCAATCATCTTCCGCAGGGATTCCTGCGTGTCCTTGTCCTGATACTGGACGATCGGTTTTTCATAGTGGGTGCGGAAGTAGTTGTATCGGAACAGGAAGCCCGGCATCAGATAATCAAAGATACTCCAGAGTTCGGACAGCCGGTTTTCAATCGGGGTTCCGGTCAGCGCAATGCGGAAACGGGCATTGATGGCCTTGGCGCTCTCCGCAGCCATCGTACTGGCATTCTTGATATACTGCGCCTCATCGAGGACCTCGACTTCAAAGCTCCGTCCTTCATAGACATCGGTATCGCGCTTGAGCGCATCATAGCTGGTGATCAGAACCGCATTGTCTGCGGCGGTTTCGATTTGTGTCTTCCGCTGTATCGGACTGCCGGAGATCACGGCAGTCGGGATTTCCGGCGCAAAGCGGCGGATTTCACTCTGCCAGTTATAGACCAGTGAGGCAGGGCATACGACCAGACTCTGCCCGCGGTCTTCCAGCGACAGCAGGAAGGCAATGACCTGCAGGGTCTTGCCGAGTCCCATCTCATCCGCAAGCAGACCGGCAAAGTGATTGTCATAGAGACGCCGCAGCCACCAGTATCCGTTCTTCTGATATTCCCGCAGGATATCCTTCAGGGAAGGCGGCACCTCATAGGTCTTGTTCGGGTCTTCCATTTCTTCAATAAGGGTGCGGAAGTAGCTGTCCCGGTTAATGTCCATGTGGTCTGCTTCCTGCGCAGCCTTTTCGATATACATGGCGCGGTAGGCAGGCACGGATGCCTCACCGGAGCGGATCTCCTTTGCGGAGAGCTGAAGGTCTTCGCTGAGCCTTGCCATCTCTGCGAGCGCTTCCTCATTGTCGACCTGAATGAAACTGCCGTTTTTCAGGCGGTAATACTTCTTCTTCGGGGAGTAGCGCGACAGGATTTCCGCAAGGTCCTCCAGCGAGCGCTGTTCGCCTTCGATATTCAGCTGAAGCAGATTGTTGGAAAGCGATACGCCGACCGATACCTTCGGCATGGAGCGCACCTGAAGGCGCTTCAGCCGGTCGGAGACATAGACTTCCCCGGCAGCCTGCAGGGCAGGGATGCCGTTGACAAGAAAGGAGACCATGCGGCTGTCATCATCGATGATGACCATCTTCTTTCCTGCAGTGTCAAAGGAATTGAACCAGTGGCCGATGGAGTTCTCCATCGCCTTTTCTTCCCGCAGATTGCGGCCCTTGCCGTTATTCTGTCCGTCATAAAGGTTATAGCGGGTCTTGTCATAACAGGCATATGCCTCACAGGTGATCATGTCATCCTGGGGAAGATCAAGATAGAATGCGAAGGTCGGTTCCGGAGGCAGGTAGCGCATCGGGTCAAAGCCGGTGACCTGCGGTTCAAACGAGGTCCGCAGCACCGGATAGACAGTCTCAAGGAATCTTGCCATGTCTCCGGAGTTAATATAGAAATACCTGTCATTTTCCTGCAGAAGTTTCAGCACATCCACCAGAACCGAATCCTGTTCGACCGGGATGCGGTGAATGGTTCTTCCTTCGATGTTGAACAGATAAATTACAGAGGTGCCGGTTACGAAAGATATGGGACTGTTCTTCAGAACAATGCCCTCGTTCATTTTTTCAAGAACAACCGGAGGCCGGTACGGTTCCTCACTCATACGGAGCGGCACGCTGACTTCCTGTCTGCCTTGACGTACATTCATAAAGAGCGGCTGATCGCCGAGCACTTCAAAGAATTCATCCAGATAACGGCCTTTCAGGGTCAGATAGCGGTCGATCCTGTTTGCGAGGCGGTAATAGTATGAGTTGTAATAAGCGTAGTCACTGCGGGCGGTGAAAAGATCATCGGACCGGACCAGCTGCCTGAGGAAGCGGTACATCGGGCGGTACCGGTACTGAAAGGATTCGTCGCTCGGGACAAAGTCCAGGTTCTTGCCGTAACGGATGGATTCGCCCACATCATCGGATGTGACAAGCTTCCCGATGTCTTTCAGAACATAGCCGTTGGAGCCTTCCCGGCCGATTTTGAATTCAACGCAAAGGGCGTTGGAATCCTCTTCAATGGAGCTGCAATATGCCTGAAGGAAGACGGTACCGCTGCGGTCAGCGGAACGAAAGACGGCCGGCTGCTTTTCCAGAAAGCGTTCCACCGCATAGGAACTTGAAGGTTCCTGTTCCTCTTCGCTGGAAAGTGACAGAGAGCCCTCTCCGCGGATTTTTCCCCAGAACATCAGAATTGCGGCTTTATGGACACAGAGATGCCGGGGATTATTGCCTTCATAGCAGGAACAGCGGCTCTGTGTGACCTTTTTTGCGGCTTCATCCAGCTGAAGGGTAACGTATCTTGTATGGAAACCGTCCGAAACATCCGCTTTGATATTAATCAAGGGATAACTGTCTGTGTACCTGAGGTCGGAGATGCCGTCCCGGATCAGGATCAGAAATGCCTGTGTTTCTATGGATGGTGTCAGTAATCGTTTTGCGTCTTTTTCGTTAAACATATATATACAGAAATAACACAGTTTTGTCTCAATGGTAAATGTCCGGCAAAGGAAAATATACAGCGCATATGTTCAGAGCCGGATTCCGGAACGGGATAAAAATATTTAAATAAGGCACATTTTTTGCGTCCTGTTTTTTTTACGCTTTGGGTGTGAGGTGAGATTTATGACAAACACATATATTACGATTTCGCATCTGGATGAATGCAACGCGGCAGATTTCTGCAATCCCGGAACAGTCCTGAAACTCAGAAAAGAACCGAACAGATACGATGATGAAGCGATCGCAGTATATTCCGACAAGGGATCTAGATTCGGATATGTCGCTAACAGCTGCAGCACCGTTGCGCACGGCACACACTCTGCCGGATATATTTACCGGGACTTTGATCAGGAATGTGACTGCGTTGTCCGCTTCCGGCTGGAAGATACCGCAATTGCGGAGCTTGTGAAGGAAGAAGTCCGTACAGAAAACTGAGACACTCAGGATCTCATCGTCTGTCTGAACACGAGGGAAGGATATCAGCAATTCCGGAATGAATACGCTTATGATGCCTGCCATAAAGACAGCCGAAACCGGGGAACTGGAAAGGATCTGACCCAGGACGGGTGTCTGACATGCAGTACAGCATACTGGGGGATAAATGAAAATGAAAAAAGTACGGATTATTACCAACAATATGTGCTACGGACCGATGCCTCATCCGGACACGGAAATCGAGCAGCACCTGACCATCACCGGGAAGGGCCAGGTATGGTTCAGCCGGTATCGATACGGAAACGGAGAAGAACGATATCCGCTCATTGCCAAAGAGTATCTTCGTATCGCCAAAGAAGATGCAGAGGAAATCCTGAAGCTTGCGGATGAAGTGACAAAGATTGAAGAAGATATGTTTGCGACAGACGTAGGGACATGGGAGCTTACTGTCACAGATTCTGACAACAAGATCGCCAGAAAGGCCGGATCATTGATCGATATCGATCTGGAGCCGGTAAAGAAGTTCTGTGACCGAACCCGCAATGCGCTGAATCGAAAGGAATTATTTCTGCCGGACGGCAATTGGTGAGGATAATGCGCACCGTAAATGCCACGGATTATACCAGGCGTTTACTATACAAAGCTTAATCGTTAGATTATCTTCACAGTTGAGAGAAAGGACCCGTTAAATTATGACCGCAGTCAGAATGAATCGAAATATCAGATCTGAACAAACGATAGATTTATCGGATTTTCATAATGACTGCCGCAGAATACAAAGGTGATCCGGATTATTTTTCCTTCATCTGAAACAACCGCCTGTTCTGTATCAGTCTTCCGTACATGAACAGGCGGTTTTCTATATGAAAGGAGCAGAAATGAGCGGATTGCCGAAAGTAGATATGGTACAGACCGGAGAGCGGATCACGGAGCTTCGCCTGAAAAACAATATGACCGTTAAAGACCTGCAGGAACTGTTTGAGTTCAATACGCCGCAGGCGATCTATAAATGGATGCGCGGAGAGACAATGCCGACCGTAGATAACCTGGTGATTCTGGCCGATGCATTCCATGTCAGTATCGCAGACATTGTAGTAGTAACCAGGACGTAGTACAGAACCGGGAGTCGTCCAATGGCAGGACAATGGTCTTTGAAGCCGTCAATGCAGGTTCGAATCCTGTCTCCCGTGTAAATGATCCCATAGCTCATCCGGTCAGAGCGTACTCCTTGTAAGGGTGAGGCTGGTGGTTCAAACCCATCTGGGATCACTGCAGAAATAAATGTAAGGAGGGGAATTATGGGACAGTATTTTCTTTGGTATAACCACGAAAAGAAAGCATACGTGGATGCATTTGACTTTAACGATAATGTCAAAATCAGTGGTTATATTCATACATCAACCGAAATCAATAATGTTCTTCTGATGTATCTGATGAATGAATGGAAAGGGACAAGAGTTGTCTGCTTTGGTGACTATTGGGATCCTGATGAAACAAGTAATCCATTTCTGAAACATATTTATGAAGATATTCACGACTGTCCATGGGATTATGCACAGGATCATTTTGAAAACGTCGCTGTATATTTCAAGGACTCATGGAAAGAAGAGTTTATCAGTGAATATGAGAGATGTCTGGAATACGGAGATGAATACCACGGCCCCGATCTGTCAGATCCCCGCTGTTTCACAAGAGATGTAGAGTTTGTTAAGTATGTAATCAACCATGACAAGCATGAATACTTTGATCGTTTTACTAAACATCGCGTTGATAATCCGGTAATCAGCCGCTGGTTTGACCCAACCGCTCTGCTGTTGCTGGCAGGTGGAGGATATAATGAGCCGCAGTTTGGCATGTGGATCGGAGACGATGTGGAGGCGACAAACGATGATGCCTATGTGCAGACTTTGGGGTATGAAGACTGTACGCAGAAATACTGCGATCCGTTCTTTTTCCCGAAGAACTGAGAGTGAATATCTGCGTATGACAAAGAATGCAGTATTTTCGTTAACCTGAGCGTCATTCTCAGCTATCATTAATTTCAGTACAGGTTATCAATTCATCACGTTATTCTTCCGCTGCTTCAAAGCATCGTTCATTCATCCTCTTTTTACAAACAATGCCTGACATAAAGGAAAAGGAGAGATGAGATGAACCCGATTCCCGATGAAGAAATGAACATTCTGCTTAAGGCCCAGCAGGGAGAACTCGATGCAGTGCTTATGTACAATGCGCTTGCGGGAACCGTGAAAGATCAGAAGGATGCGGAAACTTTCCGGCAGCTTGCGAAAGAGGAAGGCGGACACGCAGCCGTATTCCGGGAACTGACCGGGAAGACCGTGCAGGGGAAAAAGACCAGGGCAATCCTGGTGCCGCTTCTGTACCGGATATTTGGAAAGAAGATTGTGTATCCGATCATCGCAAAGAAGGAATATGATGCCGTGAAGACCTATGAGCCGGTTGCGGAACGGTTTCCTTCCGTGCAGTCAGTCAAAGATGACGAACAGCGCCATGGGGATACCGTGAAAGGACTGCTGTAGAAATCCGCATGGCTGTCTTTTGGTTCGGACAGCCGTAATTGTACTTATAAATAATCATTATGGAAGGAGTCTGAGTTATGACCGGTCTGATGCAGGAATGTGAAGAACTGTATGAAGAAATCGTTTCGCTTCGAAGAACAATTCATGCCCATCCGGATCTTGGAATGGAATGTGAGAATACTGTAAAGCGCATAACGGAATATCTTTCCGCCGAAGAGATACCTTACAAGGTTACAGAACACGGCGGAGTTGTTGCGTCCCTTACCGGCACAAAGGGAAAGTCCGATCACATCGTGCTTCTGCGCAGTGACATGGATGCCCTCCCGTTACAGGAGGAAACAGGACTCCCGTTTTCTTCCGTTACGGAAGGCCGTATGCATGCGTGCGGTCATGATATGCATACCGCAATCATGCTGGGAAGCGCCAAGCTGCTGAAACGCCATATGCATGAATTCGCCGGCACCGTAAACCTCCTGTTTCAGCCCGGAGAGGAGATATCCGAAGGTGCCCGCAGGATGATCGAAGACGGTGTAATGAACGGCGTATCCATGGTATACGGTCTGCATATGAACCCGGATACACCTGCCGGCACCATCAGTCTCAAAGAGGGTCCGGACTGGGCGGCAGTGGACCGTTTTAAAATAACGATTCACGGGAAAAGCTCCCATGGCGCAAAGCCGCACCGGGGCGCGGATGCGGTTGTTGCGGGAGCGGCGGTTGTGCAGGCAGTTCAGGCGATTGTATCCCGGATGAGTGATCCGGTATCACCGCTTCTGATTACGATCGGAAGTTTCCATTCCGGCACAACCTGGAATATCATTTCCGATACTGCGGTGTTGGAAGGAACCTGCCGGTCTTTTGACCGGGAGGTCTATGAGCGCATCCCGGAGCTTCTCGAACGGGTCGTGACCGAAACTCCGAAAGCATACGGATGTACGGGAGAACTTGATCTGGAGCGGAAAACTCCGCCGCTGATCAATGATCCCGTGGTATATGACATTGCCCGCTCTTCCGCCGCAAAGGTCATCGGTGAAGATCATATTCTGCCCGCAGTGCAGGAGATGATCGGGGAAGATCTGGCAAGCTTTGAGGAGTATGCGCCGCTCTGTTTTGTTCACCTCGGCGGCGGGGCAGACGATCCCCTTCACAGCAGCCATGTGGTTTTCCGGGAAGAGTCCATCAAAACCGGCATGGCAGCGGAAGTGCAGTTTGCGCTCGATGCACTGGAGTATCTGAACTCGAATTAAATTACTCAAACCGTGAGAATGCACCATCCACAGCCATTGGGTTTCACCGCATGGGTGTGGTAATTCACAGCGAGGACAGTGACTCAAATTAACCGCCGTATTCAGTAACGGTCCCTGCGTAGTACAATGAACGCTGAAATCCAAAGGGATAGGAATGATCAGATCGGAGGTATTGGAAATGAAAAAAGGAAAGGTATTGATTCTGACGCTTCTGTCAGCGCTGTTAATTACACTGAGCGGATGTGCACAGTTCCAGTCCACACTGAATGAACTGCAGGGCAATCTGGTAGGTGTTTCATTTACCATGGAGACCTATGACAACTATGGCCAGCTGACGCTTACTGCCAAGGGAGACAAGATCAAGCTTACCGGCAATAAGATTGAGGAAATGATTGCGACGGATGACGGCTGGGTACGCCATTATGAAATGTCCTCTGTCATGACGGTAACGATTGACGGAAAGGAAATGGAAACCTGCGGAGATACTGTGATCTTTGCGGAAAAGGGACTGGAAAAGGCAATGGACTTTACCACCTCAGAGTTTATCAACAGCCATGCCGAGCTTGGAGATATCACTGACAATACCGTGCTTGCCTACTGGATCAACGGATATAAAAACAAATTCGGCAAGAGCCGTGTTGTTGTCATCAAATCACAGATGGGACAGCCCCTCTGTGTATATCAGGGAAACAAGGTCTACTGGGAGATCCCGGAGGATCTTCCGAAGACAACAAAGCTGATGATCGACGGCAAAGCACTGTATATTCACCGTGCAAACTTCCAGATCATTGACAAAGGGCTGCTGGATTAAAATATGAACAATACGGAATTCACTGAAGAGGAACTGAAGGAGCTTCCCAAAGAAGCAGTGATCAAACTGTTTCCCGGCATGCAGGAAAACATATAAGAACTGGATCAGTCTGTTTTGAATCCGATTCACCAGATCAGGCTTAGGAAATACCGATGCTGATCACAACAGACGGCGGAGAGTCCGGTACCAGAAGATATACGCGGATATATTGATTATTGAGAAGCCGGGGCACTGTCCCGCTTTTCATTTGGGAATGAAAAATGGGAAACGTTTGCGGCAGAGTTTCTGTTCCGTACGGAAGAAAAACCGGGTATTAATGCATTTTCAGTAATATTTCGTCATCGTGCGATGATACATTTGTAATAGATACATATGAAAGATATCAGACAGCTCGGAAAGAAGCGGTTCAGTTACAGAGACATCATGGAATCCGGTGATGACTATTTTGAGATTGGAAGTCAGCTGGGGAACCTTGTTGCGGAAGGTGTTATCCGGCCGGTAAAAAAAGCAGGAAGGGTTTCCTTCCGGCCGTATTTTTACAACGAATATTATGTAAATGATGTTTCTGATGGCGGTATGACTGACCGCAGGGAGATCCTGCGTCTTGCGCCGCGTCTTCTGGAATACTATATTTCGCATACTGCACATTATGAAGAAGACCGGGAATGGCTGCTTCCTCTGAGCAGCTGGATGAAAGAGTCAGGATTTATGCAGGAATGCTCGGTGAAGGAGCGTTCCTATGAAATTTACCGCAATGAGAAGATGCTGGAGGGAAATGATCTGCGTAGAATCTTAAGCCGATGCGGTCTTGCATATGATGATCTTTCCTGTTATCGGACATATGAACCGTTCTTCTGTAATCAGATCTCGAACCGGGGAGCTGCGCTTGTACTGGAAAACAAGGATCCGTGGTATTCGATCAGCCGGGCGCTGAAGGCAGAGAAGACGAATGTCTTTCTGAATACCGAAATCATGTATGTTATTTACGGAGAGGGACGGAAGGCAGATTCCGCTGCCGCGGATTCCCGCCTCCAGGACTTTATTTTTCAGCTTGATCCGATACCGGAAACAGTTCTCTACTGCGGAGATATTGACCGTGCCGGACTGAGTATCCTTTCAAAGTGCAGAGATGTTAATCCGGATATTGCGGTCTGTCCGTTCGAAGCACTGTATGAGGCGATGCTGGAGAGGGCACCGGAGGATCCTTTGGAAAATGAACCGTCGGATGATCGGAAGACAAAGCATTATGATGCGGATTCTGCCGGTCTTTCTGCCGGGATAGATTATATAAAAACCGTATTGGCTCATAACCTGCGTATCCCGCAGGAAATCCTTTCCTATGCGGATTATCGGATGATGTGCGGACATGTTTAGTTTTCTGGAAGGCATGCATCAGAGGGTATTGCTGGGATACTGTGCCGATTCAATTCTGAACCGCAGAAACCGCAATACGGAAATTGAAGGATGGTTTGAACACAGTGAGATACCGGACCATCTCTTTTATGATGTTCTTCTGTTTATCATGGAATATTCGCTGTCCGAAACCGGAGGCTGCTCGATGCGTGAGATCGCCGGCTTCCTTTCGGAGGACCTCCGGTTCTACGACGTAACGCTGGATCCTGAATCCACAGACCGTCTGGCGGAGTATATCGTAAAGGATATTCTTCAAAACGGCGGAAGTGTGCTGTCCCGTCCGGTATTCCGTCATGAGACAAAACAATGGGAAGAAGTGACCGTGCGTCTGATCGAAGACCGCCTGTCCGACGAGAATATCCTGCTGTACCGTCTGAGTGAACAGGGATATGATTTCCTCCTCCGGACGAAGGAAGTCGACAGCCAGTTTGAAGGATGGGTTTCGATGCTCATCACAAAACAGCAGCTGGAACGCCGCAACTATAAGGAATCGTTTCATCAGGCCCGGCAGTCCCTGCAGATCCTCCGCAGGCAACAGACCGCATTTGAAGAATTCATACAGGCAATCCGCCGTGATCTGCGTTCCGTGGAAAACAATGCCTACAGCCGGATGATCGGAACCTTCTATGAAAATCTCGAGACGGAACAGGAAATCACAAAGGAAACGATCCGGATCATCCGGGAATACCGCAGGGAAATGAGCCGACAGAAGGACAGGCTGCTTGAACAGGAGGACGCATCCCTTGAGGAGAGTCTCGAGTATCTGCGGAAAATGTCGGAAATCCTTGAAACGATCATGGATGCGGAAAATGAACTGCTCGGAAACCGGATCAGTGTCCGGAAGATCTTTGAATCCATGCTGGAGGCGAGTCTTCTCTCTGAAGCGGGAACCAGGAGATATGACTTCTTTGAGACAATTCTCCGCCCGGCTGTTCATATGCATGATGAAGAGCTTGCGGTCTTTACGAAACTGAAGCGTCCGCTGCTTGTACCGAAAACAGATAAGATTCTGAACATCGGGCTTCTTTATGCGCCGCAGCGGAATCTTGAGGAAGAGGATCTGGAATCGGAGCGGATCCTGCAGGAAGAGGCAGAAGAGGATCTTCGCAGAATCAGCCGGGAAAAACGGATGGAACTGTACCGGAAAACATTCCGGAGCCTTGTGTTATATGCGGAAACGCATGACTCTTTTACGGTGAAGGAGTTTGTCACCTTTTGTGACAGGGAAGCCGAAGAAACAGACGGTGAATTCCTGAGCGATTCAAAGAGTTTCTTCCTCATGTTTCTGGATCTCTATGCACTCGGGACAATTGATTTTGAAGCACTGCGCGGCGAACCCGTGCGGGAAGATGAAGCGGCGGAAGAATTTGATATTCACCAGATGATTCAGAGGCTGGATATTCCGGCATCGGATCTGACCGTTCAGACACTTCGGCTTGAGGCAAAGAGCGGATCGGATATTTATATACTGCGGAATGAGGAAGATGAGAATCTTTCCTACGGCATGAACGGACTTGAGGTAAGGGTTACCCGGAAGGAGAAACAGAGATGATACAGGAGAAGGCGGTTCGCGATGCAATGCGCATATTCCGGCACTGTCTGGATCATAAGGGTGTGCTGAAGGAGGAAGATGATACCGAACTGTTTGAAGCTGCCCGCAGTCAGGAGACGGCAGAGATGCTTTCCATACTGGAAGAAGAGATGGATGTGAAATTTCTCGGTGCGGCAGGCAGTCTGTATCTGATTCCTTCCTTTGATAATACGACGCTGGGAATGAGTCTGCGGGAATACCGGGAGGATCTCGGCATGACGACAAGACTGGAAACCGCATTTCTGACATCCTATATCCAGATGATCATCTTCTGGCTGTTCTTCGGCGGAAAGAACAGCAGTAATCCCCAGCAGCGGGATTTTATCCAGATGAAGGACCTGATTCAGGAGGTCGACCATCTGTTTGAACAGATGGAACAGGAAGCTGATACAGTTCTGGCATTTGACAGCCAGTATAAATACAACTTCCAGAAAATCATCCCGCTGTGGAAAAGCAGGCAGTACGGAGGGGAAGGGCAGGAGACGACGACCAAGTACGGAACCGTACGAAGGGCAGTGAATCAGCTCAGAGACCACAATCTGCTCACCTTTGTGGAAAACGAAGTCCGTCCCACCCGGGAACTGTGTGACAAATTTCTGAATTACTATCTGCGTGAAGAACGGGTCCGGCAGATCCATGAACTGTTCTCGGCAGTGGAGGGAGACTGATATGCCGAGAATTAACCGTATCCGGCTGATCAATTACGGATGGGCAAGCCGGAGGATCGATGATCTGGTTCTGGATTTTCACGGCGGACTGAATACAGAGATCCGTCTGGGCAACGGCGGCGGAAAATCTGTGCTGCAGCGGCTGATCTATCAGGCGATATTTCCGAATACGACCATCTCCGGCAACCGCATTGAGGATTATCTGAAGGACAAGCCTGCCATGACGGTCATTGAGTGGCTGTCCGACAGCACCGGAACCGTACCGGAGCGGACCACAACCGGTGTGCTGCTTTATAAGAGCGACACAAAGGAAGACAGCAACAGTAATGTGCATTTCTTTACCTTTCTTTCCAATGATTCAAAACATCTGTCTCTGGACAATCTGCCCAATGTGACAAGTGAAGCGGGCATTGTGGAAATTGAAGCATATTCTGTTTCTCAGAACAGATACCGGACTCTCGCAAACAATTATGCGGAAATCTTTTACTTCGCGTCGGAAAACCGCAGAAATTATCACCAGAGGCTGGAAGAGTTCGGAATCTCGACAAACAACTGGAAAGAAGTAATCTTCCAGATGATCTCATCCGAAGATCCGTTTGCGGCATTTCTGAAAACTTCAAAGACGACAGATCAGCTGATCAACGGTTATCTTCTTCCGAATATCGAACGGCATCTTTCGAGAAACAGCGATAACAAAACCGCCCTCCGCACACAGCTTTCCGAGGCGGTTGAAACCATGTCGCTGAAAAAGGAAACCAAGGATCTGCGGGATCTGCTTGCGGAATATATCGAACAGTATGAGGAACAAGCCCGTCTGCTGGAAGATGTGCTGGAAGAAAAACAGAAACAGAATGTCTCCGCCGCAAAAATGGACGGGTTCCATCGGGCGCTTGCGGAACGGAAAACCGCACTGGAAGAAATCCGTCAGGAACTCGAAGAAACACAGAAGGCACTGGAAGAGGATCTGTACAGAATCATACGGGAAGAGCGCTCGCTGGAATATTACCGGGCCAGGGAGGGCCATGAACAGGCACTCCGGCAGTTCGAAGAACAGACCGCTCTCCGGAAGAAGGCGGAAGAAACCCGGACTGAGACACTGCGTTCCCGCTCCATGCTTTATGCAAGGAAGACACTCGATGAAATTCGTTCCCTGCGGGGGGAGATCAGTGCGCTGGAAGCACAATACGACGGCCTGGATCAGTCGGAAAAGAGTATTCTGCTTGCCCGGACATCCGCAACGCTGTATGCGAGGTATCAGGAGGAACTGGTGCGGCTTGAGGCAGGCATTACCGAAAAAACAGAAGCCCGGAATGGTTTGCGGAAGGAACTGGAAGAACTGAAGGCCGGGAAAAAACAGATCGAACAGCGAAGATTCACGCTGGCAAAAAAGTCAGGACAGCTGAAACAACAGAAAGCACAGGCGGAGAAGGAAGAAGCCGCACTGTTTGCGGAACTGCAGGCAGAACCGCTCCGCAGGGATTTCCTGGAGCGTCTGCTTTCCGAAGACGTGGATGCACTGCGGAATATACTGAATTCCCGGATTGGAGAGTGTGAGGCACAGCTCAGCCGTCTGAACCGGCAGATCAGTGATCTTCGGACAGAGAATGAGCGTCTGCGGCAGGAGGAAGACCGTCTGCGGGAACAGCTGCCGGAAATGAAGAATGCTTTGCAGGAAGCGAAAGCAGATCTGAAGAAGTTCCGTTTTCTGCGGCAGGAACTGAAAAAGGAAATGGAACGCTATGCGGTATCCGACCGTTTTCTCTATGATCCGGATGTATTGAAGAATGAATATGATATCCGGATGCGCAGAAATACGGATGAACGCAACCGAATTTCCTGGCAGATCCGGCAGAAACAGGAACTGATCACAAGCGCGGAAAACGGCAGTGTATATATCCCTGAACGGGTAACCGCACTCCTGGAAGCGCATGGAATTGCATTTCAGACCGGAGAAAACTTTCTATCCGAACAGCGCACAAAAGACCGGAAGCGGCTTCTTGCCGGAGCACCGCTCCTGCCGTTTGCCATCCTTGCGGATCAGGCAAGCTATGAAAAGCTGATGAAGCTTGATCTGGCGGATGAGCTGATCCGTCAGATCATTCCGATATATATCTATCATGAACTGGAAACCCCGGCGGATGGTCATGGCCGATATCTGTATCAGGCGCGTGAAGAACTGCTTGATGCGAAGAAGAAAGCAGACTATCTGAATGTGATCACAGAACAGATCCGGAACGATCAGGCAAGATTGAATGAAATTGAAACCGAGACGGGAAATCTTTCATCCTTCCTCGCTGCGATCAGTGCTTTTTCCTATTCTTCCGGCTGGGAGTCCGGACAGGAAGAAAGGATTGAATCCCTGTCAGATGAAATTCGTACGGCAGAGGAACGGCTGACTGCGGTACGTGCTGATATCAAAGACAATATCCATGCGTCGGATACCGCAAACCGGCAGCTGGTCGATACAGAGATTCAGCTCAGAACAAGACAGGATCAACGGAAGAGGTTTGAAGCCTACCTGGAACACAGTGAACCGGCTTATCAGATAATCCTTCATGAACTGGCGAAGCTCAGTGCAGAGGAAACAAAGCTTGAAGCACAGTACCGGAAGACGGAGGAAGAGCTGGAGAAACATAACAGCACAATTCATGAACTGAGCCGTATCATTCAGAATGAAGAAAGCCGCAGGGCGAATACGGAGCGGGAGCGGGACAGCTATCGGGCATCGGATTCTGCTGAACTTCGTGAGGAAAGCACGGAAGAACTGAAAGCGGAATTTGCGCAGCTGTCTGCCGAAACATCAGAAACAACGCAGACTCTCGCTGCACAGATTCGGAGACTGAAAGGACAGGAACGGGAAAAGCAGGAAGAATTCGATACGCATTCTGTACCGGCAGATGCACTGGAAACGGTGCGCTGGTCCTCTGAAGAGGCACATCGTCTGAACGGAGCGCTTGCGGAAATGGAAGCCGGGCTGAAGGCAATCCGTCAGAAAGAGCGGGATGCCGGAAACAGTGCCGCAAAGGCAAACGTTTATTTTGAGGAGGCACAGAAGAAACTGGAGGCCGAAGGGCTGAAGGAACCGCTTGCGCCGGAGGAAATCCGGATGAACTTTGATGTGCGCAAGGCGGAGAACCGTTCCGCAAAGGCAGAGGCCCAGCGGAAGCTTTCCGAAGCAGGCTCGCTTTCCGTAAAGGCAGAGGCAGTACTGGCAAGCGTATCTGCACTGCATGTAAAACCGGAGACCGAAGCGGAATGCATTGAACTGGCAGAAGATTTCCGCACGCAGTATGAAGAGATGAAGGCGGAATATGAAAGAACATCTGATGAACTCAGTGAACGGATAAAAACCTACCTGAACGCTTACCGTACGGTGAAGGACCGGTATTACGGAAAGAACCGGATATTTGAAAAAGTGTATACACAGTCGCCTCCGTTTGAAGGAGTTCGTGATATTGCACTTCGGGAAGTGCAGGACTGGAGGGAAACCTGCCGGATGAAGGTCGGTACGCTGGAAAAGACGCGGGATATGTATGATTCCGACCTGCAGAATCTTGAAAACATGATGCGGCAGTTTGTCAATTCCGCAGAGAACTACACCAAACGGGTATGTGATTCTCTCCGCCGAATTTCAAAGCAGTCGCAGATGAAGATCGCGGATAAGGTAACTCCGGTACGGCTGCTTCGGATTGAACTGAACGATGAACTTCCGGATTCTCCGCAGCGTCTGGAAAAATACCTGCGGGACGGCATCCGCCGGCTTGTGAATCTCTACGACGAGAAATCTTCCGATCTGAAGAAAGAAGAAGACAGTCTTCTTAACAGCCGGCGAATGATGAACGTTTATCTTGAACAGACGGTGATTCCGGTGAAAGTCTACCGGTTTG
>CAMOOA010000005.1 GCA_946621045.1 uncultured Erysipelotrichaceae bacterium | reverse complement strand
AGTTCTTCCGGTACATTCCGTTTCGGTTTAATATACTTCAAGCATTACCTCCTGTTGTAAACAAAAGCAGGTACAGAATCCGCACCTGCCATGTATCGAATAAATCACTTTACCCGGCATGGTACCCAGGTCCTTAAGGACACTCAGGTGAGAAGCGGTGCTTCTGCTTTCCGTTTACCTCGGATATATTACCCTGCCGGACATCGGTTCGTCAATAGAAAATGCAGTTTTATCGAAAAAACTGCATTCCTGACCGATATTACTTGGTGAATTTGCTGAAGATGTTGTTGTTTCCGCCGGCGCTGTTCTTGGCGTCTTTCTGGAACGGAATCGAAATACCGATCCGTTCGGACGCAAGGCTGCCGACCAGTTCACTCGCACTCGTACCGTTCAGATTCACACCGCCCTGTACTTTTGCGAGATCGTTTTCGTCTTCGATACGGTTGTTTTTTTCCATAAACTCACCTCCGTTTTGCTTCATATACTAATACGAACCAGACCGTTTCCCGCCACGTTCTGTCAGATTTCAAATCCGATGACATTTACACGGACATCTGCCGGCTTGTAACCGGTCATGAACGTGATGTTTTCAAAAATCTTTGACTGCGCAAGACCGCAGGCATCCGTTACATTGGCGCCGTAATTGACGCGGACATCGGCCTCTATCTTGAGCTGATTGTTTTCAATCTTCACATTTACCGGCTTCCGCTGAAAGGAACTCCCGGAAGGAATCACGATATTGTCAATATCACGAAGCGTGATTTCCGCAATGACCTGAAAGACGGATTTGTTGATGGCAATCATTCCGCTGGCAGAATCTTCTTTAAGTACTACATAATCCATATCTGTTACCTCTTTATGACAACACGATTATTATAAACGCAATTTGCAGGAATTACGAGATTCGCGGCTTGCGCAGAAGTCCGGCGATTTCATGAATCATCTTCTCCTGCATTGCTTCCCTGATTGCTTCAAAGTCTTCAACAGACTGTATCCGCTGTTCTGCGGTTTCCACGATATTCCAGAAGTAGTTCATCAGATCAAGAAGATACGGCTCGTGAATCATATGAATGGAATCCGAGTGAATCATACCCTTCGCAAGAACTTCCTTGAAGAAATTCCGAACGGTTTGAGCATCCTGTTCCGGAAGTTTCGAAAACTTTGCGGAGAACCACTTCGGCTGAATCAGAAGAGATCCGATCACGGATGTAAACTGCAGAATATCCGCTTTTACATAGCCGCTCTGCAGTTCACAGAGAATCACGAAGAATGCATGCCATTCAAAATCAACATTGATCACCGAAAGGAAATAGTCGGACAATGTTCTGACAAACACATCATCGGTTTCCGCTTCATCGTTGAGAACAAGTCTTGCGCGCAGATCGATCGGACGGTTTTCCAGTTCATTAAGATTTTCAAGGAACTCGATCATCCGTGTTTCGGAATTGTCTTTCATCAGAAAATCCGCAATGTAGATATACTGCGCAAGAATTTCGGAATCGTTCTTGAACGTGGTCGAAAATCCTACCGACTCCTTCATCTTGGTGATAAACAGTTCATTCAGGGAAGATGAAAGCATGGTTTTAAATGTGCGTTCATCTATGCCGATCTCCGCCTCACGAGATTCCATCATCATCTCGGTATAGACGGTCTCCAGCTGATGGTCCACCACATCGAGACTGTCGCGGATTGAGCTTAGCATCTTGCGCATGAAACGCGCATTGCGCACCATTTCCTGATTCTTGTATACGACTTCGTGCTCGATTTCACTCCAGAACCGGTGAACAAGCGATTTGATCTGCAGTTCAAAGCCGATGTACTCATCATTGAACCGGTATTTACCGTCGATCCGGTAAATGGCAAAGCCGTTCCGTTGCAGCTGGGGCTGCGGCATGCCGAGGCTGAGAAGAATGTCGGGATTCGTCAGAGAAATCGCATAACCGTCCTCATTCGGTTCGCTGAAGTCTTTGAACAGACGGTGATAGATTTCCGTTTCATTCCGGATAAATCTGCATTCGATGGTAATTCCGACAAGATCCGACAGGGAAGACACTGCATCTTTCGGGCTTTCGGAATTCAGGTAAAACTTGTTTCGAAGCAGCTTCTCCCGGAGACTTTCTCTTCCCTTTACACGTGAAAAGACCGCAACGATATCCCCTTCCGGAATTCCGGGCAATGATGAAAAATGATTTTTCAGGATCTTTTCCGCATATACAAAACTGGCATGATGAAGATCATAAAATCTGACTGCTTCATCAATAAACCGAAACAGTTCAAGTTCCATAATTACTCCCTGTTATCCGCGAATCCGAAACGCTTTCGGATAGTGATTCTTGAGAACGCTGCCGTCCCCCTTTGCAAGACCTGCCTGCATTCCGCGGACAGTCACCGCAAACCATCCCTTTTCCCCCTGATACGGAACCGTATTGCCGCGGCGGTACGATTCAAATGTCTCTTCCGAAACCGGGACCCGGTTCTTCATGGCAGTCCATGAGGACATTGCAAGCGCATGTGAAGGTTCAAACCGGCCTCTGCGAACGGTTCCCAGTAGCGTCTGATGCCGGATCAGATGAAGCCCCGGACAGGCAAAAAACGGAACGGTTCCGCCGTATACAACATCATGGCGGACATAGATGTACGGAAACAAAGACGTTAAGTTCGCTTCCAGAAATTCCGCAGCCGAAGGCGGCAGAGGATCACTTTTCAAAAGCGGAAGTGAATACGGTTCGGCCCGGCCGCTTCTGCGAAGCCTTGCGACAAAGTGTCCTTCTCCGCCATCCATCGGATATATCCGCCGCATATATCCGGAATCTGTTTCCAAACCGCCGCAGGACGGGATCGCTTCCGGCATAAAGTCCGGGTGGCGTTCCAGAAATGCGGAGACATTCTGTTCGTTCTCTTCGGGAGAAAACGTGCATGTACTGTATACGAGAAGACCGCCTGGCTTTACGCATTCCGCCGCATCATCAAGGATCGCTGCCTGGCGCACCGCACACGAGGAAACATGTTCAACAGACCAGTGGTTTACCGCCTCCGGGTCTTTGCGGAACATTCCTTCCCCGGAACATGGCGCATCACACAGCACTGCATCAAAAAACGCCGGAAAAACATGCGCCACTTCCGAAGGCGTGTTGTTCAGAATTACCGTATTTGCGGCGCCGCAGCGTTCCATATTTTCCTTCAGAACCGCAGCTCGCGAGGAAATGATCTCATTGGAAACAAGAAGTCCCTGATTCTGCAGTAATTCTGCAATCTGGGTACTCTTGGAGCCGGGCGCAGCGCAAAGATCAAGGACCCGCATCCCCGGACGCAGCGACATCGCAGTAACCGCATACGAAGCACTCGGTTCCTGCGGATAGATGTGGCCGCAGAGATATTCCGGTGTCTGCCCGACCGTACAGGAAGGCTCCAGATACCATGCGTTCTCCGCGAACGGGCTTTTCTGACCGCAGATACCGCTGATCGGCTCTTTGGGCCGCTTCAGGGTGTTGATCCGGATTCCCCGGTATGCAGGGCCGGCAAGCGACTGTTCATATGCAGGATATTGATCGCCGAGCAGTGTGCGCATCCGCGCAAGATATACTTCATTCATAAGCGCAGAAGCTTTCTTACGGTTTCCTTGTCACTTTCAAGCTGAAGCCTGAGGTTATCCATATTCTTGAAATCCTTTTCTTCCCGGATATACTGTTCGAAAATCACTGACATGCGCTCACCGTAAATCGTTGAATTGAAATTGAAAAGATACGCTTCGATGGAAACGGGCACGCTGTAATTTCCTGTCGGATTATGACCGACATTGATCATGGCGCCGTACATTTTTCCGCGCAGAATAACATGACCGGAATAGACGCCGATCCGGGGAATCACATATTCCGGACTGTATCCGAGATTGGCAGTCGGAGTGTTCAGGGTATAACCGATATGCCGTCCCGCAACAACGGTTCCGTCCATCGTAAACGGATGGCCCAGCAGTTCATAGGCGGACATGAAATCACCGGATTTCACGCATTTGACGATCCGCGAACTGGAAATCTTCGTTCCCTTATAGGATATTTCTTCAATGACTTCCACCGGATAGGACACCGTTCGCTTGAGAAATCCGGCATCCCCGAGGCCTTTTGCGCCGAAGCGGAAGTCATATCCGCAGACAAGTCCTTTCAGATTCAGCTGGCCGAGCACCTGTTCGATGAATTCATGCGGAGAAAGCGCAGCCATCTGTTTTGTGAAATCAAGATAATAGATATTCTGGATCCCGTATTTGATTACGAGATTGTTTTTCTGCCTGGAGGTCGTCAGATGTTCCAGTTCCTGGGGAAGCGCATTCCGGATCGTGACCCACGGATCCGGTTCAAAAGTGATCAGCGCGCTTGCACAGCCGAATTCCTTTGCCATATCAACGGTCCGCGAAATCAGAGCCTGATGGCCTTTATGCACACCGTCAAAATACCCGATGCATGCGACGACCGGTGTATTCGGTTTGTATTTATGATCAAGTGTAATTCTGTCAATTCTCATAATAATCCTCTCTGGCAATGATACAGGCCGTCTTCCCTCTTCGCATAAGCCGCAAGAACCTGTCCGTCCTTCTGAAAGAGGATAAGCGGCACGTCGTGTTCCATCCGGATCACCCGTCCGTGGATGACTGATTCGTAATCTGCAGCTTCCATGCAGGGAATCGAAGGATCAAGAACACGTTCAACCGGCACAAACGAGGGACTGGTCTCAAGATCTTCCAGCGTACATGCCTCGGAAACCGAAAGCGATTCGATTCCGGTGCGGACAAGGGATGTCATTACCGCATATTCTCCCAGACGTTCGCCGAGATCATGAATCAGCGTCCGGATATAGGTGCCGCCCGAAACCGTAGCGGACAGTTTCCAGTCCGGTCCGTCACACGAGACATCCATCCGGTCGATCGTGACCGGTCTAGGCGCACGCTCCACCGTTTGTCCCTTCCTTGCGAGCTCATACAGCTTGCGGCCGTTGATCTTGACGGCAGAATACATGGGCGGAATCTGTGTTCCGCTGCCGAGAAAGGATTCCGCAGCACTGCGGACTTCTTCCGGCGAATGAAACGCAGGTTCTTTTTCCGCGATAACCGTGCCCCAGATATCCTGCGTATCCGTATCAATTCCAAACCGGAATCCGGCGACGTACTGTTTGTGATCTTTGACGCAGTACGGGAGAAACTTCGTATATTTTCCGAACAGCAGAATCATCAGTCCGCTGGCATTCGGATCAAGTGTGCCGGTGTGTCCGACTTTCTTTTCATGAAGGATCCGCCGGCAGCGGCTGACCGCGTCAAAACTAGTCATACCGGCGGGTTTGTTAAGCAGTAATACAGCATCCATACGTTCAAGATTATATCAATTCCGTCCAAGGATAACGACCGCATCGAAATGAAAATGTCATGAAATAATTTTCATATTATGTATTCCTGCGGATTCAGCACTGTCCCGGTTTCAAAAGAAGAGCGGAGTTACTATAATCTTCCTATGATCAAGCGAATCTATATCGAAATCACCAATATCTGTGACCTGCACTGCCCGTTCTGCACGCGTACAGTCCGCCCGTCCGCTTCCATGACCCCTTCGTTTTTTCATGATGTACTGCGGCAGGCTTTAATCGTCACACCGCATATCTACCTGCATGTACAGGGCGAGCCTCTGCTTCACCCGCAGTTTGATGAAATTCTTTCGATCTGCGATAAAGAGCATGCCGTTGTTCATCTTGTGACAAACGGAAGCTTTCTGGATGCACATCCGGATCTTCTTGCACATTCCAGCCTCTCCGGCATTGCCGTATCCCTTCAGTCCGTTTCCGCCCGGCCGTCGGAGCGGATTCCCGCCTACTATGAATCCGTAATGAAGCTTGCCGGGAACGCTTCAAAACTTGGAAACGTGAATGTGGATCTTCGTTTCTGGCGAAGCGACGGACTTCTGGAGCCGAATACCGCCTGGTGCCTGACACATCTTCGTGATTCTTATGAATTCATGCCGACCGCAAGGAAAAACAGCTTCAGGATCCTTCCGCATGTTTATGTCAGCTTCGCGAATGATTTCACCTGGCCTTCCGCAGGAGATGCGGATAGTTCGGAAGGAACCTGTCTTGGCGGGCGCACCCAGATAGCGATACTCTCTGACGGGACGGTGGTCCCCTGCTGTCTCGACTCGGACGGTCTGATTCCTCTTGGCAGTCTTAAGACAGAGACACTTGCGCTGATCATGAAGAAACCGCGCTATCTGTCGCTTGTGCAGGGATTTGAACAGCACACGATCACTGAATCACTCTGCCGGAAATGCACGTTCCGCAGACGGTTCGATCATTGAACCTGCCAGCGTTCATATACTTCCAGACCAAACAGGTTCCGGATTTCCCCCGCCGTGAAATGCGTATGGAAATACCCGGACATATCTGTGATCTCACCGTTTTTCAGATAATAGATCCCTTCTGAATGTTCGGGAAGCGGATGACGGAACGAATAGGAAATCTCAAAGGAGGTTCCGTCCGGTGCAGTAACGCGGTAATGTTCCGGCGTTCCTTCCGGCGCAAACCCGTTTCGTTCCAGAAGCACATACAGTGACGCAAACGAAACTCCATAACTGTACTGATCGGCACAGAGGTCGTCATACCAGATCATTTCACCGGATGCGTTTCTTACGCCGAGCTGATGGGTATTCGCTTCCACGGCACTCCGGATCTCCTCTTCCGTAAAATCAAAACGGCAGGACAGCTGATGATCCACACATGTCAGCAGCATCCGTTTTTCCGCCTCCGGGACATCCGGCGCGGAGGATGAAAGATTTCCGGCCGTATCTCCGACACCGCTTTCATACTCTCCGATCACTCTGTACGGATAATTGAATTTCAGCACATAGGAAACTTCGTCCGGGCATGCTTTGTCCGCGCGGATATCCGCAAGCTCCTTCAGTTCATCCTGCAGTTCGCTGCGCGTCGAAAAATCACCTTCCAGCACCGCATGGCAAAGACCGTTTTCCGTTTCACTTGCCAGCCGGATCCCGGAATGCGGGAGTTTTGAAAAATCACGGACCAGATGAACATCATAATAGTCGGTCCGCAGTGTATTGACGAGCGCTTCCATACCCCAGTGATAATCATCCAGTACATAAAATTCCGTGCCGTCGTTTTCCGTAATCGTCCAGAGATAATCTGTATAGGAATCCTCTTCGGATGTCAGTTCGATCCGGTCCCTGCTTACTCTGAACGAGCTTATGCCGCAGCGTTCTTTTACATAGTCCGATATTTCTTTCCTGCCGTAGTTTTTCGTACAGCCGGAAGACAGAAAGACCAGGATGAATACAGCTGTGATAAGGAGTTGTCTGCATGCAGTTTTCATACTGCCATTGTATCGCATGCATGACTTCAGCAGATCATAATGCGCATCCCGTCTTCAAGATTCAGATAACTGATCGTAACTGCACCGCTCAGCCGGATCCCGGTGTCTGTCTCTACAAAGAGCGCATCGGCTGCTATTTCATACCAGCGCTCAAATTCATCATCCAGCAGACGGTTCAGATAAGGGATGCACTGGGCAAGCGACGCATTTTCGGGAAGCGCGCATTCAAACTCTTTCTGAACCTCAGGAATAAACAGCCACAGACGGATCATGCGCGGTCCGCCTCCACCAGCTGAAGCACGGTATTCCTTCCGGTACGGAACAGAATTCCCTGATTTTCATTCAGATCCCGTTTATACCCGGATGTAAAGCGATACTGATCTTTAAAACCGGTTCCGATATACAGCACCGGTATCCCGGCATATTTCAGATCGCTGCTCTGAAACCGTTCGGAAGTCATAAACATCCAGCATCCCTCTTCCTGACGCAGCCGGCGGATCGTATCCTCATCCGGCATGAAGGTACAGACCGCGGGCTCATCCTTCATCGCTTCATAGAAACCGTAGAGTTCTTCTTCATAGGTAGCCAGGATCAGGAGCTTCTGCCCGGGATCGGTTTCAACCCACTCATAGTTCAGAAGATCGATTCCAAGCGGGATATCAGCGCCGCTGTAGTCAGAACGCAGAATCCGTTTCGGCATTGCCGGTATGACATATCCCGGCTTTTTCCCAAGACGCTCTGCGGTATGTTTAATGATCTGCCTCAGTTCTGCCTCATCCGTTTCCATCAGACAGAGGTCGGTCGGTTCGGGACATGCGCACAGCGCATGTGCATGCTTTGTGATCCGATAGCGGACGGGCTGCTCAAAAATGGCAGACAGATCCTGGATACTGTCGTTCTTCAGCGCAATACGTTCCCGGATCAGGGCAAGATCCCGATAGGAAACGGCCGACGCGGACGAAAAACAGAGAACTATCCGAAGATGTTTGGATTCCGCTGACGCAATCAGCGAACGAAGTCGGAGCCGGTAATCTTCGGAAGCCTCATAAAATGCGGAGGCATCCGTAATCAGAAGACTGCATATTCCGTTATCGTTCCTCTCGCGTCCTTCCAGATGCCGCAGAAGGTTTGCGATGCGCTCTTCATCTCTTGCGCGCAGGTAACCGCACACCGTGCCGCATTCCATCACCGTTTCCGTAAATGCGCCGAGATCATCGATCAGAAATACTTCATCCCCGGCCGATGCGGATTCGAGAATCCCCGCCAGCAGCGTTCTGAGAAACGACTGCTTTTCACTGCGGTCCACCGAAAACACGGCGGCCGCCGCATTCTTCAGAGCATACGGTGTCTGTTTCCGATTGCGGTAATCATCCGTAATCCCGATCCAGAGATCCGGCCTTTCGGGAAGATCGCTCCGCGTAAGTGACGCCAGCGGTTCACACCACAGCTGGTGTGCTTCGGGATACTCCTCCTGTTCGATGGATATCTCGGAGATGATCCGTTCCGCCTGGGTCTCGCCGGAAGTTCCGGAAAAGTCTTCTTCCTTTACAACATGCTTCATGGCATCAAACAGCTGTACGGATCTCTGGATTCCATGAAGCGGAGCGTTGGCATATCCGCACTGCAGATGCGTCAGAACACCATCACAGAGCAGATATCCTTCTCCGGCGCGATGAATCCGCGCCGCATCGGGACAATGGATCATTTCACTGCTGTCGGCATCATCCTGAACCTTCAGACAGATCCGGAAACGGGTATTCGACCAGATCTGCTCATCCACGATGCCGCCCGGTTTCTGTGTCGCAAGAATCATATGAATTCCAAGACTCCTGCCGACCCGTGCCACGCTGATCAGATCCTTCATGACTTCCGGCTGTTCCTTTTTCAGCTCCGCAAACTCATCAACGATGATCAGAAGCGAAGAAAGATACGGAAGACCGCAGGATTGATCCCAAAGCGCATGGTAAGACTTCAGATTCATGACCGGCTTTCCGGTAATTCCGCTGAGCGTTGAAAAAAGCTGTTCCCGCCGCAGGCACTCATTCTGAAACGACACAAGCGCCCGCTCGATATCCGATTCATCCAGATTGCTTAAGACGCCGGCACAGTGCCTGACGCGGCAGTTGCGGTTGGAAAAGAGAACAGCTGCGCCGCCGCCTTTGAAATCAACCATGACGAACTGAAATTCACGCGGACTGTAGTTTACACAGAGACTCAGCAGAAGCGTAATGATCAGTTCGCTTTTTCCGCTACCGGTCATTCCGGCAATCAGTCCGTGCGGACCGTCACCGTGTTCATTGAGATCAAGCCGGACGGTTTCCCCGTCATCTCCCGTACCCAGATATGCATACATGTGATCCTGGGTATCCGAGCTTTCCCACCGTCCCGCAATATTCAGACTCCGCAGATCGTTTCCGCCGTAAAGGCGCAGAAACGACGGCATACCGCAGGTCCCTGCGCGGCTGTCCGGAAGGATGACATGCCGGAACATCCCGATGCATTCCGCCGCGGAGCGATGAAACTCATTGTCACAGGAAAATGTCTGTGTGTATTCCGGAGATCTTATATACCCCACCGTTCCAAGGTGAACATGAAGCCGGGTATCTGCCGGCACCGGACCGTTTCCGCACGGAAAGATCACTTTGAAGTTTCTGTTTCCGAATACGGAAAGAAGCGACGGGTTCAGACAGATCAGGATCGTCTCCCGTTCCGGACTGCTCTGCATACTGCGTTCGATTTCCGCGGCCTCGCTGATCGTTGTCGCAATATCACGGAATCCGCTCCGGTTCATTACGTGCGGAAGCTCACGGATTTGGGGATGCTGCGAGAGAAAGGAATTTGAAACAAGAAAGATCACATGCAGTACATCCGGTCCGTGATAGAAAAGCAGCTGAAGAAACAGTCCGGCAAGATAGGCGCGTTTCCCTTCTTCCCAGGTGACGGAAATCACCCCGCTGCCGTTCAGATCCGCCATAACCGGCATGGTATGGATTTCAGTTTCTGATCTGACGGCTGCGATCATTTCAGGGATCGGATCATTTACCGTGCAGCGAAACCCGGCGTTCAGGCTTACACTGCAATGCACCGGACCGGTGCCCAGTCTTATCCACAGAAAATCCGACTGTCCCGGCAGCGCGCGCCAGAGCTGGTCCGAATCCGGCACCGATGAGGCAAACCGCTGTTCCAGAAAGGAAGCGTATTCCGCCTCCTTGTTCAGGATTTCGTTCTTCAGCTCCCTGAGATAGGTTTCATAATCAGCGTTTCGTTTTCGAAACTGCTTCCGCTCGGTCCGGTTGTCATAAAGGCGCTGAAGCGGATTCCACAGCAATGTCGAAAGAATCATTACCGAAGGAAGGATGATCATGGGCGCCACTTCCTGCAGGGACCTGCCGTTCAGCCATGCATTGTAGGCGCTCATCAATCCGGCGGTCAAAGATGCGGAAGACATCATCAGCGCCGGTCCCATCAGAAACAGAAGCGGACGTTTCCGGCTTTTTTCCGCCGGCAGCGGCTCGCGAAGTTCTGTTTCATAATGAAACCTGGAAGCCGGCTGCGCATATGTCCGGTTCAGAGAGCGCATTGACGGAATCACCGGGAGCCTTCCTTCCGCAAGCCTTGCCTCCGGAAGAGAGCAGTAGGTGTTTGCGGCAGATGATACCGCAATAAAGGAATTCCAGAGAATTACCTGAACGTTCAGAACGCGGAATCGCGCACCCAAGAAAAATGGTGTATTCCCGACACAGCAACCTGAAAGGTCTGCCATCCGGCTGCCGCAACGGTCAATGATCACGCGGCTGTTCAGATCAAACAGAAACTGTCCGGGCTTCAGATTTTTATCCTGGACATAGATGTCATCGTCGATCGAACTGCCGAGTGTTACGATTCCGCTTCCCCACACATAACGCCGGAAGACACCGTAACCCTTGTCATATACGGACCAGAAGATGGCGGCCTGTGCCTGCGTGCGCAGATCCCGGATGACGGATACAGCCTGATGCTCGATCGCCGGCTTTGATTCATAACGGCATCCGTACGGGAGTTTCAGATGATAGCTTCCCTGTGTCTGATAGATACTGCAGTCCTGATTCAGAAGCTCAAAAATCATCCGCCTGTCATGAATCAGGACCGCCTGGCGACGGTCCTGTTCTGTAATCCAGCCGATCATGGCTTATGACGCACCAGTACCGAGCAGCTGATCTCATATTTGCCGTCCGAAGTACGGATATGAATGATTGCCGATCCTTCCCGGTTCCCGTGCACTGCAAGCCCCGACACTCCGGCGGTTTCCGGATTGTCGGAGGAAAGAACCAGATCCTTCAGCGCATATCCTTTCGGAAGTGCGCGGATACTGATGTTTTTGGATTCTCCCGGATCCATGATCATGGAGTAATCTGCGATACGGATCTGATCGCTTTCGACGATCGGTCCGCTCTCAGGCTGTTTTTCACGGTCTTTTCTTGTACAGTGCGGCACAAGGTGACCGTTCTCCCAGTGTCCGTTGAGCCCCGGAACAAGCTCTCCGTTTTTTTCATCCGCGATTACTGCAGCGGCGGAAAGGCCCGCTCTTCCGGCAAGCGTATCCGCAGAATTGAACCGGATATCAATCATCTTGTATGCGGTGATGTCCGCACAGCTGAATACATTTTCGTTTCCGTCTGAAAGATCATCCACGAAATCAGCCGGAAGCCCTTTTCCGTCCATTACAAGATGCTGATTGTCCTTGCCGTAGAGATGTACAACGGCATCCGCTTTTGCTTTTACACCGGCTTCTGTTTTCATGTCCGCAAGCTTCATGCCTGCAAGTTTCATTGCCATTTTCACTCCTCCAAGAAGCGCCGTATCCGCCTGCAGATTCGCCTGCGCCTTCATATCGGACTGTCCGATCTTCCGCATGTGACCGTTGCGGATCTCCATGCCGATACAGCAGTCCTGGCTTAATGCAAGCTGCGCTTTGCCGGTAGCCTGAATGGTCAGTTCCAGCTGCATCAGTACACTGAGCAGCGGCTGAGACGGCACCGGGATCTCGATCTTCACAAGCGGCAGTGTGATATCCGCCGGATCTGCATGTTCCTGAAACAGATTGCGGATCGTTCCCATGAAATTGGCGGGATCGACTTTGGAATAATCTCCGTACAGCTTTTTGTAGGATGACGCATTCGCACCGAGATTTTCCGAGCTCTGGAATTCAATTGTGAAATAACCGTCCTGAATGGTTCCGTTTTCCGTTTTCCAGCGGTAAGACGGTTTGACGGAAGAAATCAGAAGATTTCCGAATACTTCCAGCCCGCTTTTGGTTTTCTTTTTTACTTCTGCCTTGATTCCGGTGGCAGTAACGGAATAGGAAATTCTGTAGCCGTTGATCTCATGCGTTTTTTCATACCCGAACGAACGGATGGATGCGGGTGAAATCATGTCATCCGAAACAACAGCATCCTGGATGACCGTACCGTCAATGGCATCGGTGATCCTTACCTTCGTGAAATCCACTTCAAAGGTTTCCGCCGCATCGATTGATGAAAAAATATCCTCGGCCGCAGCCGGTTCAATCTCGGCATACAGCGCGTCATCTTCCTTGCGGGTTTTAGTGATACGGTAAACTGCCTCCGGGTGTTCCGGATCGCCCGCCGCATAATACTGTCCTTCTTTTACGTCGGCGTCCGCCTCAAACTGAGCAGTTCCTTCACGTTCGCTGAACTTAACCGGTTCCTCTTCCGTAAAATCGGCATCCTCATCAAACACATAGGAAAAATGAGGTTCCGTAACGGCAGTCCTGTTGATCCGGTCTGCGATCACGGAAAGACAATAGAGCGCCTCCGATTTTTCAATCGGTTTCTTCGGCTGAAACCGTTCATGCGAATCCAGGGTCAGAAGACCGTCTGCGACAGCCGCCGAAACATGTTTCGGAAACATCGAGGAACTCAGATCGCGGATGGACACATTCATATCCTGCTTTACATCCCGCTCGGAAAGATTCATCAGCGTATATGCCGTCCATTCCCTGGTCAGAATCTGTTCCGGATCAAACGGGGCGGAACGATCCAGCACCTCCCATTCCACGGCAGACTGAACTGCCTCAAAATACGGAGATCCCCCGGAAACATTCAGATAATACGGCTCTTTTGACGTGGAGGGAGTAAGGCCGGTTTTCTGATTTACCAGAGTGATCCATTCTCCGAGTGTCATTGTCTGTACAGGCTGTGACGCACATCCTGACAGAAGTCCTGTCAGGATGGCAATCACAACATGCAGAATGACATTAAACCTGCATACTCTGCGCATTGCTGGTAATCGTTGTCTCCAGAGTGTCGTAGCTTTCTGCTGTACGGTCAAGGAATGCCGCATAGGAATCAATCGTTTCTTTTTCCGTCTCAAAGCGCGCCGCAAACACATTGAATTTTGCGCGGATCGCCTCGCCGCCGTCGGAAATCCAGGAAACGTTTGTATTGTTCATTTCCTTTTTCATCATTCCGAGGCTTTCATACATCTGCTGGTTGCAGCTGCGGATGCGGGAAGCACATTCCAGTACCTCCGCAAGTGAAATTTTCAGATTATCCATGTCTGTTCTCCTTTCTATCGCGCCAGCGCATTTGCCTGAGAGGTCAGATCATCCTGAACCGAACGGTAAGACTTTGCGGAATTTCTCAGAAACTCTGCATACTGCCCGCAGAGGACGCTCATCTCCCGGAAATCAGACTGAAATTTTGCAATCTGATTTGAAAATGCGGTGTTGTCCTTTCCCTGCCAGGCACTTTTCATGGTGTCTACCGCCTCAAACAAAGCCGTATAGGCACGAACGTAATCCTGATTGGAGTCCTCGATTCGGGATGCACTTGCCTCAAGAAGCTCCGGTTCAACTGCTATGGAACGCATAAGCTGTGTTCCTCCTTTCTGCTTATCTTTTATCCGCGCAGTTTGAAATTCCCCCGCATTTTCATAAAAAAATTTTTCGAATATTAAAAAAGCACTTCCGATGTCTGCTATTCAGACAGTACAGAAGTGCTTCACAGATATCGTTAACCCTGTGATTCAGTCGGTTTCCGCATCATTTTTGTGAATTTCCGCAATCAGTTCATCGATATGGCGGGCGTTTTCCTCGGCCGTATCAATTTCAAACTGAAGCTCCGGGCATCTGCGGATATCCAGCCGCTGGCTGAGTTCCGAGCGGATGAATCCCTTGGCCCTGTCAAGTGCCGCCATTGCTTCCTTACGGTTGGTGGCACCGAGAAATGTCACATAAATTTTTGCATAACTGTGATCATTTGTGACTTTTACATCCGTGATTGTCACAAAGCCGATGTTCGGGTCCTTTACATCGAACTGAATGATTTCCGAAAGGTTTTTGCGGATAATGCCTTCCAGTCGTTTCTGCTTGATTGATGACACAGCTTATCCCTCCGCAGATACTTCCTGTTCCTGATATGCCTCGATCGTGTCACCGATCTTGAGATCGTTATAATTCTCGATGGTAATGCCGCATTCATAACCGGAGGATACTTCCTTTGCGTCATCCTTGAACCGCTTCAGAGATCCGAGTTTTCCGGTATAAATGACAATTCCGTCACGGATCAGACGTACGCCGCAGTGTGCCGCAAGCTTGCCGTCTGTGACCATGCAGCCGCCGATCGTACCGATCTTGGAAACCTTATAGGTTTCGCGGATCTCAGCCTGGCCGATAACAACTTCGGTATAGACAGGATCGAGCATACCTTTCATGGCATTTTCCATCTCTTCGGTTGCCTTATAGATAATGTTGTGCAGACGGATTTCGACACCGGCATCTTCCGCCTTCTTCCGGATGTCAGCCGTCGGACGGACGTTGAATCCGATAATCATGGCTTTGGAGGCATCCGCCAGCATGATGTCACCGTCATTAATGGCACCGGCTGTGCTGTGAATGACATTGACCTTGACTCCCTCGACATCGAGCTTTTCAAGAGACGACTTAACGGCCTCGGCGCTTCCCTGCACATCGGCTTTGATAATGACAGGAATTTCCTTGATCTCGCCTTCCGCAATCTCACGGGAAAGATCTTCAAGAGATACGGCGCTCGTCTTGCGGCGCTGCTGATCGATCTTGCGGCGTTTTCTGCGGTCCGCAAGAGCACGTGCTTCTTTTTCATCCTCAAATGCACGGAACAGATCGCCGGCTTCCGGAACATCATTCAGACCGATAATCTCGACTGGAGTTGCAGGTCCGGCTGTCTTGAGTTCCACGCCGTCTTCATCGGTCATCTTACGGACTTTACCGAAACAGGTACCGACAACGACCGGCTGTCCCTGACGCAGCGTACCGTTCTGCACAAGCAGTGTTGCGACCGGTCCGCGTCCCTTGTCAAGTTTAGCTTCGATAACCGTACCGACCGCGATCCGGTTCGGATTCGCTTTCAGCTCCTTGACATCCGCAACGGTAACGATGGTCTCAAGCAGATCGCTGATACCGTCACCCTTCTTTGCACTGGTCGGAACGAAAATGGTTTCGCCGCCCCATTCTTCCGGCATGATGCCGAGTTCGGCCATTTCATTCTTGACACGGTCGGGGTTTGCGTCCGGCTTATCCATCTTGTTTACGGCAACGATCATCGGAACATCTGCTGCCTTGGCATGGTCAATTGCTTCCTTTGTCTGCGGCATGACACCGTCATCCGCTGCGACAACGATAACGGCGATATCGGTAACTCCCGCACCGCGCGCACGCATTGCCGTAAATGCTTCATGACCCGGCGTATCAAGGAATGTGATGCGCCGTCCGTTGATGGAAACCTGATACGCACCGATCGCCTGGGTGATTCCGCCGGCTTCCCCCGCAGCCACCTTGGTGGAACGGATTGCGTCAAGCAATGTTGTTTTACCATGGTCAACGTGTCCCATGATCGTAACGATCGGAGGACGTTCTTCAAGATCGGACGGATCATCGATATCATCGTCGTAATCTTCAAGACTGTCTTCCTCACGAGCCTTGACCTTGGTCGGTTCGATTTCATATTCCAGACAGATGGTTTCAACCATGTCATCATCAAGTGTCGTGTTGATGGTCACCATCTTGCCCTGCATGAACAGGACCTTGATCAGATCGCTGGAGTTCCTGCCGCATTTTTTGGCAAGCTCTCCGAGCGTAATTCCGTCACTGTATGTTATTTCCTTAATATCGATGGCCTTTCTGGAGAACGGCGCACCGGTGCCGCGATTCGGATTGTTGTTTCTTCCTCTGCGGCTGTTATTGTTACCGCGATTGTTTCTGCCGCGGTTATTTCCGCCTCGACTGGGTTTCTTGGGCATATGATCTTACTCTCCTTTCCTGATGGAAGAGCCGTACTCTTCCGCTTATGCTGTTCGCACATCGCCTCTTTTCTTCCGGTAATCCGGTCAGCGGACTGCCTGTTCCAGGACAGTCCAGAATTCCTCTGGAACGGGTACTTCCAGCGCCCGTTCCAGAGCTTTTGTTTTACGTGCCGCCGCAACCGCAGCGGGATCCTTTTTCAGATAGGCGCCTCTTCCGTTCGCCTTTCCGGTCACATCAACCGCAAGCGTCCCTTCCGGTGTTCTGACAACGCGCAGAAGTTCTTTCTTGGGAAGCTGTTCTCCGGTCGCAACACAGCGGCGCATCGGTATTTTACGTGCCATAAATCAATTGTCGTAGTATTCCTCGTATTCATCGTAGTCATCGATGTCATCATACTTGGAATATTCTTCTTCCTGCTGCTGACGTTCGATTTCATCAAGTTCTTCTTCCGTATATACCGGCTTGACGATCTCCGTTGTACCGGTGAGCTGTTTCAGAAGCTCATCGTTTCTGGTCTTGATGCCGTCATCATCGCCCTTCTTGCGGCGCTTTTTCACAGGTGCGGCAGGTTTCGGCTTGGAGGTATCCGCAAATTTCTCGAACTTGGAAACATATTCGTGCTTTGCGGCGATTTCTTCCAGGTCAACCTTCTTTTTCTTCGGTTCCTTCACAGCGGCAGGTTCTTCCGCAGGTTCAGCTTTCGGCTCTTCTGCCGGAGCTGCCGGTTCTGCTTCTTCCGGTTCCGCCGGTGTCTCTGCAGGTTCTGCAGGTGCCTCAGGCTCTTCGGCAGCCGCAGGTGTTTCCGCTGCTGCAGGTTCTGCGACATGCGTTTCATGCGCCATCTCGTTGCGGATGCGCTCGCTCATCATTTCCTGCATCTCTTCAGGCAGATCATCTTCCGCTGCTGCAGCTGCTGCAGCTTCGTCTGCTTTTCTGCGGGCAAGCTCTTCGATTGCGGCCTGACGCTTCTCATCCGCAGCCTTCTTTTCCGCTTCCATGCGGGCAATTTCACGCTGGCTGATCTGTTTCTGCAGTTCTTCCTTGCGTACTTCTGCCTCCGCTACAAACTGATCATAATCACCGTAGGTCTCTTCAATATCCGCACGGGTCTTGATGTCGATCTTCCGTCCCGTCAGCTTGACCGCAAGACGTGCATTCTTTCCCTTTTTGCCGATGGCAAGGGAGAGCTGATCCTCGTCCACAATAACCGTGAGGCTGTGATCTTCGGGTCCGGGCAGAACATTGATGATTTCCGCCGGAGCAAGCGCATTTTTCACAAGAACCGTGAAGTCCTCGCTCCACTGGAAGATATCGATCTTCTCGCCCTTGAGTTCTTCGATGATCTCCTGAACACGGGCGCCGCGCTGTCCGATGCATGCGCCGGTCGGGTCAATATCCGGGTTGTAGGAAATGACAGCCATCTTGGTGCGCTCACCGGCTTCACGGGCAATTGCCTTGATCTCAACGATTCCCTGTGAGATCTCCGGGACTTCCTTTTCGAACAGACGCTTTACAAGCATCGGGGATGCCCGGCTGACAAGCACCTGAGATCCTTTGGTGTCGGTATTCACTTCCGTAATGACGACGCGGATCTTCTGTCCTTCGGTCAGATGTTCATTGGGGATCTGATTGGACTTGGGCATCATCGCAATCGTCTTGCCGAGATTGACAAGCGTGAATTTTTCCTTGACGGTTTCAACAATACCGATCACCATTTCATCAAGCTGATCGATGTATGCGTTGTAAACGGCAATCTTTTCCGCTTCCCGGATCTTCTGACGGATGACATTCCGTGCAAGCAGCGCCGCTGCACGGCTCATGCCGGTGATTTCCACCTTGCGGCGGATCACATCTCCGAGAATAGCGTCGGGTTTGAGTTCCCGCGCTTCCGGCAGTTCGATTTCCAGTTCATCATCCTCAACGTTTTCCACGACGTTGTACAGCTGATAAATATCGATGGTCTGAGACTTTTCATTGATTTCAACTTCCACGTTGATATCAGAAAGCTCCGCATCCTTTTTGTATGCCTTTGCCAGCGCTTCTTTCAGCGCTTCCTTGAGATCTTCCTCCGGAATCTTGCGTTCATCTTCAATTGCCGCAAGTGCCTTCAGCATGTCCTTGTATTTGAGTTCCATTTTCTGTATTTCTCCTTAGATCCTGACCGCAAGTCGGATAAACTCGATTTCTTCGGCGGGAACCTCTGCCGTTCTTGTTGCGGCTTTGTCCCGATAGGTCATCGTAATGATTCCTTCTTCATAGGTCTGCACTTCACCGGTAATCTCTGTCAGTTTCTTTACCGGATGTTTCAGCCGGACATAAATATAGGGGTGATTCATGTGTTCCAGTTCCTTCAGATTACGAATCTCGCGTTCCGCACCGGGGCTGCATACCTCCAGGGTGTAAGCGCTGGTGATCAGATCCGTATCATCCAGCACAGCACTCAGCTGTTCGCTTACTTCGGCGCAGGTATCGAGATCCATGGATCCGTCTTCACGCATGACTGCGACCTGCAGCGTATGATCCGAGGGAATCCATCTGAGATCATACAGCTGTACGCCCGATGTGTTCAGAACCGGAAGGATCAGTTCTTTCAGCTTTGCGATCTGTTCCATTCCATTCTCTCCTGAATAACAGAAGGAGCGCATCGCGCTCCTTCTTTACCTCCCACATACTATCATAAAAAATGCAGTGTTCAAGCGAATTTTTTGAATTTTAAGGGAATCTTTCCGCATTGCGATATGATATTGCTATGACGATAAGTACATTTGCGGCCATTGAACTGTTCATGGCCTTCATGCTTGCATTCATTCTCTACGCAAGTACAACCACCTATTACAGAAACGAACGCCAGCGGAGTATTTTTCCGCTGATGATCCTCTGCAATATGGCATCGCTCATTGCGGATGCCCTGTCCATTTCATTAACCAATATATCCCCCTTCGGACATTTCCTGCTCGACTTCATCCTGATCATTCCCTTTTACATCATCGAATATCTCTTTTATGCATACATCGCTGCTGCACTCCCCGCGGAAACCCCGTTCATCCGGATCAGCCGGAAATGTGTGGGCGTGCTCTGTATCTTTGCGGCCATATCATGGCTTCTGATAATGCATCTGTTCCATAACAACATTCCTCCGCTGATCTATTACGTCGGTCAGATTCCCGGCTGGCTGATCATCATCCATACGATCGTCACGATTATCCTTTACCGCCATGAACTCGGTCCGCAGCTGCAGCGCTATCTTCTGCTGTATCTTGCGGCTCCGGCAATCGCAATGCTGCTGCGAGACTTCCACTTCGGCGGGCGTGTGCAGCACCTGGGAATTTCCATTTCCCTGCTCATGCTTCATCTGTTTGTCCATCGCAAACAGGCAGAAAGCCTGAAAGAACAGGCAATTCTGCTTGAACAGAACCGCAATCATATTGTTCTTTCACAGATCAAGCCGCATTTCATCTATAACTCCCTGAATACGATCTACTACCTCTGCGAAAAGGACCCTTCGCTTGCCCAGAAGGCGCTTGTGGAATTCTCGGATTATCTGCGCGGAAATCTTGATACGATCGGTTCTGATGTCCCCGTACCGTTTGAACGGGAGCTGGAACATATTCATCACTACCTGTATCTGGAGAAGCTCCGCTTTGAGGAAGATCTGAACGTGGTATATGACATTCAGGACACGGATTTCACCGTTCCGTCCCTCTCGGTTCAGCTTGCGGTAGAGAATGCCGTGAAGCACGGCATCGGCCGGAAGCCCGGCGGCGGCACGATCACCATATCAAGCCGGTCCGACGAAACAGATCATGTGGTCACGGTGACCGATGACGGTGTCGGCTTTGATACAGATACCCTCAGCCGGCCCTCGTCCGGCCGTAAGCACATCGGTATTCAGAATATGATCTACCGTGTTGAAACAATTTCAAAGGGCAGCGTGCATATTAAAAGTGCCCCTGATGAGGGCACCAGTATTACGATTCGGATTCCGAAGAGATACTGATCACTTCTTCTTTTCCAGCTGACTGTTGGTAAATTCACTCCAGCTGTACTGAACCATGTATTCCCCGCGGTAGGCATTGATCGCCGCGGGTTTTCCTTTCAGCCAGTCGTAATAATCGCAGTCAATTTCATCCGGCACGACCGCGATCATACCCCTGCGGCGGATCAGAACATTCGGGTATCCCGCATGTTCCAGGGCGGAGGAAAGATCGGTCCGCAGATTTTTCAGATAGCTGCGCTTGGAGTCTGTGGCCTCATCACCCCAGAGAATTCCCATGATCTCGCCGTTGGTGCAGAAGGTTCCGCACCGGTCAACCAGATATGCCAGCATTTCCTTGGACTTGGCATACTGAAATGACATCGGAATGCCGGAGCGGTCATAGACTTCGAAGTTGCCGAATGCATGGATCCTCAGCTTCTCCCCGGAAGGAGCCTCTTCCAGCGGATGGCGAAGATCATCCAGTTCGCTGCGGATCTTTTCATCGGTCAGCGGTTTGAGAACATAGCCGCTCGCATGAAGGTCAAATGCTTCGCCGGCATAATCCCCGTAGCCTGTCGTGAATACGATATTCATCTGGGGACACATCATCTTCATCTGCCGGGCAAGTTCCATGCCGTTGATATCGCGAAGGTCGATATCCAGAAACGCCACCTGGATATCCCCTGCCTTCATTTCCTCAAGCGCCTGTGAACCGCGCCGGCAGCTGATAATCTCCGCGTCGGGTTCCACACGTTTCAGAATTGTCGTGATATGATCAAGTGCAATTTTTTCATCATCTACTGCAAGTATCTTCATATTTATCACCTGTTATTATTCTGCCCGATGTTTGGACACAAATAAGTCAGTCTCAGAACAGCGAAAGCTGGTTGCGTTCCTGGATTCCTTCCAGACATCCGAGGGAATCCAGTTTTTTAAGCAGCGTATCGCTGAGCTGGGTCCGTTTCAGAATATCCTCCTTGGAGAGGAACGGAGAAACGGCCCTTGCCTTCTCAACAGAGTCCGCAACGTTGCCGCCGAGTCCGTCAATTACAATAAACGGCGGAATGATGACCGAGCGGTCATCCGGATCGTACGAGAATTCTCTTGCCTTGGACTTGTAAAGATCGACATTGCCGACGGAATAGCCGCGCGCATACATCTCTTCACATACTTCCAGTGTATCAAACAATGCCTTTTCCTTGTTTGAAACCGAAGCTGCCGAAGTCCTGTCCGCTAGCCTTGTCTGTATGTCGTTCATACGTGCCCGCACCGCTTCAATGCCGCGCGACATCGTTTCGATCTCATAGGCATCGCAGCGCAGCGTCAGATACTGCACATAGAAGTTCCACGGCTCATGGACTTTGTACCAGGCGATACGGACCGCCATCATGACATAGGCAACCGCATGGGCCTTCGGAAACATATATTTGATCTTTTTGCAGGAATCGATATACCAGTCCGGGACATCATGTTCCCGCATTGCGGCTTCCTGCTCGGCACTGAGTCCCTTTCCCTTACGTACGCTTTCCATGATCTTGAAGGACATCAGCGGTTCCAGCTTCTTCGCAAGCAGATAGGTCATGATATCGTCACGGCATCCGATTACTTCACTCAGTGTGCAGGTGCCTGCCTGAATCAGACTTTCCGCATTGCCCGCCCAGACATCTGTACCGTGCGAAAGACCGGAAATGATGACCAGATCGCTGAATACATGCGGTCTTGTTTCCTCCAGGACGCGGCGGGTCGTGCGGGTTCCGAATTCCGGAAGTCCGAGGGCTCCGGTTTCCTTCTTATAGATACGGGGATCCGCATGAAGCGCATCATCGCAGTAGAACAGCGACAGTGTCTCCGGATCGTTCATCGGAATCGAGGTCGGTCTTGTCTCGGAAATGTTCTGCAGTAAACGCATTGCGGTCGGATCTACATGTCCGAGAATATCAAACTTCAGAACATTGTCATGAATATCATGGAAGTCGTAATGGGTCGTTTTCCATTCGCTGTGCGGATCATTTGCCGGATACTGAATCGGTGTGAAGTCCTCCGCCTTGTAGTTGTCCGGAATGATGATGATTCCGCCCGGATGCTGACCGGTCGTGCGTTTGACATCCTTGCAGTTGACCGCAAGATAGTCACGCATGACCTTGCGCATGTTCGGAATATTCATCTTTTCACAGTAGCCGGAGATGTAGCCGTATGCGGTCTTGTCCGCAACCGTGCCGATCGTTCCTGCCCGGAATGCATGTGCTTCGCCGAATACCTCCTTGATGAAGGCATGAGCGCGCGACTGATATTCATTCGAGAAGTTCAGATCGATATCCGGCGTCTTGTCCGCGTTGAATCCGAGGAAGGTCTGGAACGGAATGTTGTGGCCGTTTCCGCGCATGATTGCACCGCAGTGCGGACATTTCTTGTCCGGCAGGTCAAAGCCGCTCGCGACGGTTCCTTCTTCCATAAACTCGCTGTAATGGCACGATGGACAGAGATAGTGCGGCGGAAGCGGATTGACTTCCGTGATCCCTGACATCGTTGCCGTAAAACTGGATCCGACAGAACCACGGCTTCCGACAACATAGCCGTCTTCATTGGACCGTTTGACAAGCAGATGCGCAATGTAATAATGCACGCCGAATCCGTTGCGGATAATATTGTCGAGCTCTTCATTCAGGCGGGTGCTGACGATTTCCGGCACCTTTCCTTCAAAGCCGTACATGGCCATTTCGGTATTGTGGCAGATCTCACGCAGCTTGTCATCCGAACCAGGAATGACCGGCGGATATGTGCCTGAAGGCACCGGTCGTACCTCTTCCAGCATGTCGAAAATCTTCTTCGGATTTTCAATTACGATCTGATGGACCAGCCGTTCGTCATCCAGAAATGCAAAACAGGACTTCATCTCGTCGGTCAGACGGATATGCTGATCCGGATTCTTTGTCCGGACGCGAAGGTCATTGTCGCGGATATAAAGCGGATGGGCAACGCCGCCGACGCCCTGCGCCATGATATAGACATCGCGGAACCGTTTCTGGGAAGGATCACAGTAATGCGCATCACTGTCCGCAACGACCGGTTTTCCGGCAATTGCGGCACAGCGGATGATCCGTTTCAGAATATCGCGCAGCCGGTTGTTGTCCGGAATATATCCCTGTACAACTTCCGTACTGTAGTTTCCCGGCGGCTGGATCTCAATATAGTCATACCACCGCATGGCTCTGATCAGCCGTTCGTCATCGCCGTTGCATGCAAGTTCAAAGATTTCATTGTTCAGACAGGAACTGCCGATCAGGATATTGCCGCGCTCCCGGTCGATACTGCTTCTGCGGATGCGCGGTTCCGCCGCACCTCCGCCTTCCTTGCCGGTAACGACAAGCGTCTGCGTACAGGACTCCGTAACGAGTTCATACAGTCTGCGCAGACCGTCCTGATTTTTCGCAAGAACGATGATATGGGAACGGCGCACCTTCTTGTAGGCATCCTCATCCTGCACATCATCCAGCTCCTGCAGCGTGGTCACACCGCGCTTATGCGCATCGCTCATCAGGGAAAGGAATACGGAAGAAAGAACCTCCGCATCATAGTCCGCACGGTGCGCAACATCTTCGTCATAAGTGATCCGGTAAAAATTCGCAACATTGCCGAGCCGATAAAAATGCCGTTCCTTCAGGATCGCACGGGAAAGATCCAGCGTATCGATCACAGGATTATGAATCGGCTCCCTGCCGAGTCTGCGCAGTTCCTCATTCAGGAAGTGATAGTCAAACGTCGCATTATGCGCCACGAGTACGGCATCGCCGATCCAGTCAAGGATCTCATCAATCGCCTCCGCAAACGGTTTTGCGCGGGCAACCATATCATTGGTAATATTTGTCTTTCTGGTGATGACGGCGGGAATCGGCATCGGCGGCTTGATAAACCTCTGCATCCGGTCTGTCACCGAGCTGTTTTCAATCTTTACCGCACCGAATTCAATGATGGAATCATAGAAACAGGAAAGACCTGTCGTCTCAAGGTCGAAACAGACAAACGTGCAGTTATCGAGTTTTTCCTCCGTCGCATTCCGGACGATTGTCAGGCGGTCCTCCGCCAGGTTCATCTCGCACCCAAGTCCGACCTTGAACGGATGGTCCGGATTCTTTTTTGTAAGATCCTTCGCCGTATTGAATGCTTTGACAAAGCTCTGCACATCCGCATGGTCGGTGATGCAGATACCCTCATGGCCAAGACCGAAGGCATATTTCACCACCGCAGCCGGCGAACAGACGCCGTCCATTTCCGACATGTTTGTATGCATGTGAAGTTCCACGCGCTTTTCTTCCGCGGTGTCCTTCACTGCCTCGATTTCTTCTTCATCGACCTGAACCGCGACAGCCACAAGGTCCTTCGCAAAATTGTCCGGCGCAACGGATACATAAAACATGTAATGCTTTCCGACCTGGATCGCATCGAGTTCTTCCACCGTAAAATTACGGCCTTCAAAACACTTCACGAGAATCGCATCCGTTCCGTCATAAACCGACAGGGTGCGGATCTTTTTGCCGACTCTGGTAATGATATCCTCCGCCGCAAATACTTCGCCGCTGATGCGGATGTCATCGGTCTGATCCAGCACATCGCACAGATTTACAAGCGGCCAGTCCTTTCGTTTCGGCGGAATATAACGTTTTTTCTTCAGTTCGGGCGCGGGCGCCGGTTTCGGTTCTTCCTTCCGCACAACGGTATCCACCTTGTAGGATTCCGGCTCATGCAGTTCAAACCGCACATGCATGGACGGGATTCCGATGCGGTGGAAATAATTCTGCATGTCAAGCGAAAACGCGGAAGCCGCCTCCTTCTGACGCTCATCCGCAAACATGAACGAAAGCAGCTGCTCATTTTCCGAAAACCGGAGGCTGCCGGCGCGCACCGGCGCAAGTTCCGGGTCTTCATCAAGCAGAAAGTCCACATACCGCTGCAGTTCGCCGAGGGAGATCCGTTCCCGCTCACAGGCAACGGAAATATCAACGGGACATCCGCACGCTTCCGTCAGCCAGTCGCGCAGTGCCAGATAGTCCTGAAAAAGCATCGGCTCCGGTGCCTTAAGATCAATGGATATCCGCCTTCCGGAACGATAAAAACGAACATTTTCCACAAGCAGCGAGGAAAGATGTTCCAGTCCCGGGGCAGACTGTTTTCTGAATATTTCTTCTAATCTCTGTTCCATAACGTACCGTCATTCTA